>NZ_JBFRDU010000007.1:0-211430 GCF_052113965.1 Rhizobium sp. RAF56 | reverse complement strand
CCGTTGATGATGTCGTTGGTGTCGCCGCCGGTGAGTGGGTCGCCATCGGGCGTGCCTTCGATCGTACCACCGATCGGCGGTGCCAGGGCGGCGAGCGAGATGGTCTCGGTCGAGCCGTCGGGGTGAACGATCTGGATGTTCTCGACGCCCGTCAGGGTGTCGGTGCCGCCATCGGCCGTGGTGACCGTCACCGAGCCGTCCGGATTGCGGGTGGCCTTGATGTCGTCAGGACCGGTGCCGTTGTAGACCGCGGTATCGTTGCCGGCGCCGCCGGCGATGCTGTCGTTGCCAGCCCCGCCTTCGATGATGTCGTTGCCTTCGCCGCCATCGATGCTGTCGTTTCCGCCGCCGCCTGCGATGATGTCGTCACCGACGCCGCCGTTGATGGTGTCGTTGCCGTCGCCGTCGCCACCGTAGATGATGTCGTTGTCGGCTCCACCGTCGAGGCTGTCGTCGCCGGCGCCGCCGTCGAGCAAGTCGTCGCCGCCGCCGCCCGAGAGCGTGTCGTTGCCGTCGCCGTCGCCGCCGTAGATGATGTCGCTGCCGGTTCCACCGTCGAGGCTGTCGTCGCCGGCACCGCCGTCGAGGAAGTCGTCGCCGTCGCCGCCGTCAAGCGTGTCGTTGCCCGCACCGCCGGCAATTAAGTCGTCGCCGGCACCGCCGGCAAGCATATTGTCGCCGCTGTTGCCGCTGAGGATGTTGTCGGCATCGTTGCCGGTGGCATTGGTGTTTGCCGTGCCGATCAATACGATGTTCTCGACGTTATCAGGTGCTGTGTAGTCGATCGACGACTCCACCGTGTCGGTGCCTTCGCCCGGATTTTCGGTGACGATGTCGTCGGGGCTGTCGACCACATAGAAGTCGTTGCCGTCGCCGCCGGCCATCGTGTCGTTGCCGGTGCCGCCGTCGAGGAAGTCGTCGCCGACACCGCCATCGATGATGTCGTTGCCGACACCGCCATCGATGATGTCGTTGCCGTCGCCGCCGTTGATGGTGTCGCTGCCGGCACCGCCGTCAAGGAAGTCGTCGCCGATGCCGCCGTCGAGTGTGTCGTTGCCGTCGCCGCCGAGGATGCTGTCGTCGCCGGTACCGCCGTTGACGCTGTCGTTGCCGGTGCCGCCGTCGAGGAAGTCGTCGCCGACACCGCCATCGATGATGTCGTTGCCGTCGCCGCCGTCGACGCTGTCGTTGCCGGTGCCGCCGTTGATGGTGTCGTTGCCGTCGCCGGCGCCGCCGTAGATGATGTCGTTGCCGGCTCCACCGTCGAGGCTATCGTCGCCAATGCCACCGTCAAGCGTATTGTCGCCGCTGTTGCCGGTGAGCGTGTTGTCGGCATCGTTGCCTGTGGCATCGGTGTTTGCCGTGCCGGTCAATACGACGTTCTCGACGTTATCAGGTGCTGTGTAGTCGATCGACGACTGCACCGTGTCGATGCCTTCGCCCGGATTTTCCGTGACGATGTCGTCGGGGCTGTCGACCACATAGGTGTCGTTGCCGGTGCCGCCGGCCATCGTGTCGTTGCCGGTGCCGCCGTCGAGGAGATCGTCGCCGCCATTGCCGTTGATGGTGTCGTTGCCAGCTTCGCCGTAGAGCAGGTCGTTGCCTTCGCCGCCGTTCAGCGTGTCGTCGCCGTTGCCACCGTTGACGGTGTCATTACCCGTGCCGCCGGCCAACGTGTCGTTGCCCGCACCGCCATCGAGGAGATCGTCGCCGGCATTGCCGTTGACGGTATCGTTGCCGTCGCCGCCGGCCAGCATGTCATTACCGTCGCCGCCGTTGATCGTGTCGTTGCCCGTGCCGCCGTCGATGGTGTCGTTGCCGGCCCCGCCGTCGATGCTGTCGTCGCCGGCATTGCCGTTGACGGTGTCGTTGCCGTCGCCGCCGTTGAGCGTGTCATTGCCGTCGCCGCCGTTGATGGTGTCGTTGCCCGTGCCGCCGTCGATGGTGTCGTTGCCGGCCCCGCCGTCGATGCTGTCGTCGCCGGCATTGCCGTTGACGGTGTCGTTGCCGTCGCCGCCGGCAAGCGTGTCATTGCCGGCCCCGCCGTTGAGCGTGTCGTCGCCGGTGCCGCCGTCGACGATGTCGTTACCGGTAGCGCCGTCGATGATATCGTTGCCGGCTCCGCCGTTGACGGTGTCGTCGCCACCTTGGCCGTCAAGCGCGTCGTTGCCGTCGCCGCCGTTGATAAGGTCGTTGCCGTCGCCGCCCACGACGTTGTCGTTGCCGCCGATGCCGGAGATGGCGTCATCTCCAACGGTGCCGATCAACGTGTCGTCGCCGTCGGTGCCGACTATGTCGCCCAACGCACCGCGGCCGCCACGACCGCTTCCGGCGCCCGTGCGAAATGCGTCCGGCTCGGCGTCCAGAAGGCGCGTATCGGCCAGGAGGTCAGTCACAAACGCCGTCGGCGGCAGAAGCGAGCTGTCGAGCGCACCGGCAAAGCCCAGATCGTCGCTGAAATTGCCGCCGGCGCCCAAGGGCGAGACCGAATAGGTGCCATCCGGACCCGCGGCGACGTTGATATGATTTTCCTCGAGCGCGGCGATGACCGCCTGACGCGAAAGGGCAATGTCGCCGATCAGGAAGGTCGGTATATGCAGGGCGCCATCGACGATGACGATTTCCGTTCCGTCCGCCTGGACGAGAACCAGGTTCGAACCCTCGACGCGGATGTCGACGATCGAGGTGTTGGCGGCGAGATGCGCGACGTTGTTTTCATCGGGAACGACGTTGACGACGTGCGCCGCGGTCTCCGATCCGTCTGCGGGTTGCTGATTGCCAGTGGCCTGCGCTAGCTCCGTCGGGGGCGCTTCCGAAGCACGCGCATCAGCCTCTTCCTGGATCGGGGAAAGAAAGTTGCTGGAAGCATCTTCGTTGTCGACGGTCGAAATACGCAGATCATCGTTATTCATAGCAATCACCTTTTTGAAATAAGTATTACGTGTTTTAAGCAGTGCTACTTTTGGGAATAGTAATGCATTTTACAATAGTAATACTTTTTGAAACAATATATGACGCTATCAACGATGACTGCCGGTGTAATGCAATAGGGTGTTAACGGGCGTGATATAGCCGGTTATGCATCCGCCCAAAAATGTTCGACGCAGAGTTAATGCTTCGAAGTTTTTCCGCTAAAATTTTAGCGATTTACAGGGGTTTTCCCCAGGCATTGCGCAGATTGTTTGCCGGCGCGGAACCCGGTCGCCAGCTGTTCGTTCCCCTTCTAGGAGGGCAGTCGATGGCAAAGCCACTGATCTACGGTGCGACAAAGGTAGACGATAGCAATCCCGGTTACGCGGCAGTGGAAAGCCTGGAGCAGTTCCAGTGGAAAAGCCGCGTGCTGGTTATTTTTTCCGACAGCGGCAACGCCAAGGCATCGCGGCAGGAAAATATGTTGCTGGAAGCGCGAGACGGTCTGGCGGAGCGCGATCTGGTGATCTTGCGGCTGCATGCTGGCAAGGTCGCGCCGCTTTTCGGCTCCGGTGAACGCCTGAGCGCGGCGGCGATCGCAAAGGACGTGGAAGGCCCCAAGGCCGGAGAATTCGCCGCGGTTCTGGTCGGCAAGGACGGGACGGTGAAGCTGCGTGTCGCCGAGCCGATCTCGGCGGATGAGCTTTTCGCCATTCTCGACAGCATGCCGATGAGAGCGGCGCAGCCGGGGCCGCAGGACTGATTGTAGGCGTGAACAGCCGGGCCGGCGCTCTACTCATTATATATATGGTGCCAGGAAGGCCGACTTCTCGCTTTCCTGGATTGTTTTGCAGAAAGGTAAGATCGCGTGTCACAGCCGCATGAGCCTATCCCCGATCCGCCCCTTCCGCCACCGGGTTGGAAGCCGGTGCCGCCGATCAAGGAGCCGGAGCCGGATCGGCTGCCGGATGAGACGCCGCTGCCCAATCCAGACGAAAACGACGCGCCGCCTCAGCACGCCTAGCAGTTCCAGAAAAAGTGGGACCGGCTTTCCGTCCGGCACTGCGTAAAAACGAAGTCATAGAAACATCCGGCGTTCGGCGCTCACCAGTTCCTGCAGGAAGTCGACGACGGTACGCACGCGGACGAGGTCGCGGGCGCTTTCGTGATAGGTCGTCCAATAGGCGCGACGGATCGCGACATCAGGCAGAATGCGCAGGAGTTCCGGATATTGTCGGGCGATATAGTCGTGCAGGATGCCGATGCCGGCGCCGGAACGCACCGCCTCCGTCTGGCCGGTTGCGGTGGATATTTCGAAGGACGCGTCCCAGTTGCGCATGATCTCTCCCGTAAAGTCGAGCGAGGGGGTGAAGATCAGGTCTTCCACATAGCCGATGCGTGGATGGTCTCGAAGCGCCTCGACGGTTTCGGGTGCGCCGGCTGCCGCCATATAGGCTTTCGACGCGTAGAGGCCGAGCGTATACTCGGTGAGTTTCGAGGAGACCAGGCGGCCTTGCTCGGGCCGCTCCAGGGTGATGGCGATGTCGGCCTCGCGCTGAGAGAGCGAAAAGGAGCGTGGCACCGGCACGAGCTGGATGCGCAATTCCGGATGGCGGGCGATGAGACGGCCGAGGCGCGGCGCGAGGAAGGAGACGCCGAAGCCATCAGGGGCGCCGATACGCACGGTGCCGGCGATGGTGCTGTCGAGATGCCCGACGCTTTGCTGGGCGCGCAGCATCTCGGTTTCCATCCGCTCTGCCGCGTGCAGGAAGATTTCGCCTTCGGCCGTGAGATCGCAGCCGTTGGTGCGCCGCACGAGCAGCCGCGCCTTCAGCCGCTCTTCCAGCGTGGTGACGCGGCGGCTGAGCGTGGCGTGATTGACGCCGAGCCGCTTCGAGGCCCCGAGAATCTGGCCGGTGCGCGCAACGGCAAGGAACATGCGAACGTCGTCCCAATCCATGAAAGGCCTCGAACTATAATTTTTGCACAACGGTTGCTTAAATCAGTTCATTGATTTGTGCAAATTCAAGTGCGATGCTCTCAACAGTGAAAAAACCTTGAGGAGGAGATGATCCATGCGTGAGATCGGTCACTTTATTGGCGGTAAACATGTGGCAGGCACGAGCGGGCGCTCGAGCAACGTCTACAACCCCGCAACCGGCGAAGTGCAGGCGGCGCTGGCTCTGGCGAGCGTCGAGGAACTCCGCGCCGCCGTCGAGAACGCCAAGGCTGCCCAGCCGAAGTGGGCGGCGACCAACCCGCAGCGGCGCGCGCGCGTTTTCTTCAAGTTCGTAGAGCTTTTGAACAGCCACATGGACGAGCTTGCCGAGCTGCTTTCGAAGGAGCATGGCAAGACGATCGATGACGCCAAGGGCGATATCGTGCGCGGCCTCGAGGTCTGCGAGTTCGTCTGCGGCATCCCGCATCTGCAGAAGGGTGAGTTTACCGAAGGGGCAGGCCCCGCGATCGACATGTACTCGATGCGCCAGCCGGTCGGCATCGGCGCCGGCATCACGCCCTTCAACTTCCCCGCGATGATCCCGATGTGGATGTTCGCGCCTGCGATCGCCTGTGGCAACGCCTTCATCCTGAAGCCTTCGGAGCGCGACCCGTCCGTACCGCTGCGCCTTGCCGAACTGATGATCGAAGCCGGCCTGCCTGCCGGCATCCTCAACGTCGTCAACGGCGACAAGACCGCGGTCGATGCAATTCTCACCGACCCGGACATCGCCGCCGTCTCCTTTGTCGGCTCGACGCCGATTGCCCGTTATGTCTACGGGACCGCGGCGATGAACGGCAAGCGCGCCCAGTGCTTCGGCGGCGCGAAGAACCACATGATCATCATGCCGGACGCCGACATGGATCAGGCCGTCAACGCGCTGATGGGCGCGGGCTACGGCTCCGCCGGCGAGCGCTGCATGGCGGTTTCCGTGGCGGTGCCGGTCGGCGAGGATACGGCAAACCGTCTCGTTGCGGCGCTGGCACCCAAGGTGGAATCGCTGCGTATTGGCCCCTATACGGACGACAAGGCCGATCTTGGCCCGGTCGTCACAAAGGAGGCGCAGGCGCGCATCCGCGGCCTGATCGACAGCGGCGTGGAGCAGGGCGCCAAACTCGTCGTCGACGGCCGCGACTTCAAGCTCCAGGGCTATGAGGACGGCTATTTCGTCGGCGGTTGCCTCTTCGACCACGTGACGCCTGACATGGACATCTACAAGACCGAGATCTTCGGACCGGTGCTTTCGGTCGTTCGTGCCAACAACTACGAGGATGCGCTGGCGCTGCCGATGAAGCATGAATACGGCAACGGGGTCGCGATATACACCCGCGACGGTGACGCGGCGCGCGACTTCGCCAGCCGCATCAACATCGGCATGATCGGTATCAACGTTCCGATCCCGGTTCCGCTGGCCTACCATTCCTTCGGCGGCTGGAAGGCCTCGAGCTTCGGCGACCTCAATCAGCACGGCTCGGATTCGATCAGGTTCTGGACGCGCACCAAGACGGTTACGTCCCGCTGGCCGTCCGGCATCAAGGCCGGCGCTGAATTCGTCATGCCCACGATGAAGTAACTCTTAGGGCTTCCGAGGCTCTGCGCATTCCGCCCGCTCCTGCGGGCGGAATTTTCGTTTTTGGACTGGTCTTCGCAATTCGCGCTTGTCTCGGCGGGATGGGCGATGTAGAACAAAAAGAGAACGACGACAGGAGGAAGATATGCCGGCGACCTATCAGATCGACTATCTCGAATTCCCCTCGACCGACGGGTTGAAGACGAGGCGCTTCTTCGAGGAGGCGTTCGAATGGAGTTTCATCAGCTACGGCCCGAACTATCATGCCATCGAAGCCGCGGGGATAGACGCAGGCATTCAAGGCGATGCAGACGCCGCGACAGCCGCGCCGCTCGCCGTCATCCGCACCACCGATCTCGAAGCCGCGCAGCGCGCCGTCGAGCTCGCCGGCGGCGTCGTCGTGCGTCCACCCTTCGATTTTCCCGGCGGACGGCGCTTTCATTTTCGCGAGCCGGGCGGCAACGAGATGGCGGTCTGGGTCTCGGCGCCCTGAGTGCGCCAATTCGTGTTATCCCTGCAACGGTTGATCCCGGAGGCGAAACTCCCACCCTGTGAATTTATAAATTCAAGATTGAAAAAATGTCGTAGATGTTATCTGCTCAGTAGCTCTCGCCTGACCTGAACCGGTCAAGCGAAGAAGACCGTTTTGCTGGGGGGCAGATATGGTGGTTGCTGAAGTCACGCACGCCGATGGCGGCGCCAAACGTTTTGAGCGCGCTTCGTTTACCGGTAGTGCCAGAGAGTATTTCGGGATCTGGATCGTTAACGTCCTGCTGTCGATCCTAACGCTTGGTATATATTCGGCTTGGGCAAAGGTTAGGCGCAAGCGGTATTTCTATGGCAATACGATACTTCTTGATCATTCGTTCGAATATCATGCAAGGCCGATGAAAATATTGATCGGCAGGCTGATTGTATTAATTTTCGTTGCGCTGACGCAGATGGTGGCAAATGTCTTTCCGCCGGCGGCTCCGTTTATGTCGCTTGCCATCTTGCTTCTCCTTCCCTTTTTGCTCGTTAGGGGGTTGCGCTTTAATGCGCGTGTAACGAGTTATCGAAATGTGCGATTTGATTTCGTCGGCACTGTCGGCGGAGCGTTTGCGTGTTTTTGCTTTGGCGGCCTCATGGTCGTTTGTTCTCTAGGTCTGTTACTGCCTTATTCTACCCGTTGGTACCACCGCTATCTCTTTGATAATTTGCGCTACGGCGACAGAAAACTATCGACCAGGCCGCCGGTGGCGGATCTCTATGGGGCATACGGCATCGTTGTGGTATTTCTTATAGTGAGTTTTATGCTTGTATTTGCTGCTCTTCGCGGTGGTTATCTGTATTTGCCCGTACCTGGAACGCCGGGAGTTGATCCCGGAGGGGTATTGCTGATCGCTTTCGCTGTTCCTCTCGTTCTCTATCTCATTGGAGCGCAATATTATCGCGCGGCGGTGCGCAATATCGTCTGGTCGTCGGCTTCGGTTGATGGAAGGCACGATCTGAGGAGTGATTTGGATCGCATTCGATTCACATGGATCTTTATTTCAAATATTGTCGTTACACTGTGCACGCTTGGGCTTTTGCGACCCTGGGCGGCAGTCCGTCAGGCTCGCTACGTGATCGAGCATACCGCGATCCGTCTTGATGGCGATCCTGGAGTGGTGTTCGATCGGATTGGAGCCAGCGGGAGCGCGATTAGCGCAGAATATCTCGATGTCGATGGCTTCGACTTTGGCTTCTGATGCGGTAAAAATTGCGAGCGGCATCTGGCTCCCGCCTCATTCCAACCGAACGGTGGCAGCGCGGCTGGTGGTCGTTGATGACGCACTGGTGGCGCTAACCGAGGAAAATGACGAGGTCGGCGCCCGCCTTGTATGGGGTGTTAGGTCGGATGTCCGGATCAGCCCGCGCGTCGGCGCGGTTCCGCGACGCGTCGTCTTTGGCAACGGTTCTGTTTTCGAGACCCACGACAACGATGCTATCGACGCATATCTGAGCGACCGTGGCGAAGCCCGTGTCAGTCTCGCGCATCGATTGGAAGTTGTTCGCCCAAGGATGATTGCCTTTGCGATCGCCGCAATCGTGTTGGCCTCGACTGTCTATCGGTATGCGCTGCCGTTCCTCGTAGAGGTAGCAGTATGGGCGACGCCGCCGATGGTTCCCGAGATGATAGGAACCGGCACGCTTCAGGCGCTTGACGGGGCCGTTCTGAAGCCGAGCCAATTGTCAGCGGATATGCGGGCGCGGCTTGAGCAGAGCTTCGCAAGGATCAGCGCATATGCCGAGGGTGGCGCGGATCGCTACAAGCTGAATTTCCGCGACGGCGGCGCGATTGGCCCCAACGCTTTTGCGCTTCCTGACGGAAACCTTATTCTTACAGATCAGTTGGTGGCCCTTGTCGGCGACGATACGGAAATGATTGTCGCCGTCTTGGCACACGAGATCGGCCATGTGGAACACAAGCACAGTCTGCGGCAGCTCTATCGCGCCGCTGGCATGGCCGGTCTCGTCCTGGTGATCGCCGGCGATGTCGGGTCCGGGGTTGAGGATGTCATCACGCAAGGTGGTGGGCTTCTTGCGCTCTCCTATTCGCGGTCGGCTGAGGCCCAGGCGGACCGGCGCTCGGTCGAGTTGATGAGAGCGGCAGGCATGGACGAGACCGCGCTTTCCCGCTTCTTCGCCCTTCTTGAAACCCGGTTGAACGATCGGTCCGAGACCAGCATGCTGTCCACCCATCCCGGAACGCCGGAGCGAGAGCGGGCGATCCTCGACTATGCGAGGGAGCTCAGGGAAAAAGCGCGTTCGCAATAATCTGTGCACGCAACAGTGATTCTGGTTTATGAGAGCATCATGATGAATTTCCTCTTTTGGAATTGTTCAAAACTAGGAAAGCCCTTATATAGCTCATCATCGGCATGACTCACGGAGATCGGCATGCGCCTCACCAAGCAGACAAACTATGCAGTGCGCATGTTGATGTACTGTGCCGCGAATGACGGTCACTTGAGCCGCATCCCGGAAATCGCCAGGGCTTATGGCGTCTCTGAATTGTTTCTCTTCAAGATTTTGCAGCCGCTGACGAGGGCGGGTCTCGTCGAGACCACGCGTGGTAGAAACGGTGGCATTCGTCTCGGCAAGCCGGCCGAGAAGATCACCCTCTTCGACGTGGTCAAGGTCACCGAGGACAGTTTCGCCATGGCGGAGTGCTTCGAGGACGGCGTGGCCGAATGCCCGCTCATCGACAGCTGCGGCCTGAATTCGGCGCTGCGCAAGGCCCTCAACGCCTTTTTCGACGTGCTTGCGGAATATTCGATCGACGATCTGGTCAAGGCTCGCCCGGAGATCAATTTCCTGCTCGGCCTGACATTGGACGATCATCGCGCCGTGACGCGCAAGCAGACGGTGACAGCGCCGGCTGCCTAAGGCGATGCGACGCTGAAATTGCAGACGATGGCGACCGTTACTGACGGTCGCCATTTTTGTTTCCGGCGGATCGCGGCATCGGTCGACAGTGCCCGGATCGCTTCGCAAGCGGCAATAATTGTTTCGATTACGTCGAAATTGGCGCATTTTCGGTTCAAATATTTCCAAAAAGCCGCGAAGTTTGTCAGAAAATTTCCAAACTTTAACGATTGTGAAAATTTCCGGGCTTGCTTGTTGCTTTCATACTTCAAATATCGTTCCATCTGCCCACGATCCGGGCCGAACGTCCGTATCCGCTTCAAAAGAAGAACAAACCTGGGAAACTCATCATGAAAAAGTTCTCTGTCTTGCTGGCAGCGACCGCTGTGGCTTCGGTCATGGCGACGTCCGCGTGGTCCAAAACGCTGGTCTATTGCTCGGAAGGGTCGCCGGAAGGCTTTGACCCTGCAATCTATACTGCCGGGACGACGTTCGACGCCTCCTCGCGCACGGTCTACAGCCGCCTGGTCGAATTCAAGCACGGCAGCACCGAGGTTGAACCCGGTCTCGCCGAGAGCTGGACCGTATCTCCTGATGGCAAGGAATATACCTTCAAGCTGCGTCCCGGCGTGAAGTTCCAGACCACCGACTTCTTCACCCCGACCCGCGAGCTGAACGCCGACGACGTCGTCTTCTCCTTCGACCGTCAGTTGCGCCAGGATACGCCCTGGGCCAAGTACGTCGCGGGCGCTGCCTACGAATATGCCGCCGGCATGGGTTTCCCTGATCTCATCAAGTCCGTCGAGAAGGTCGACGACCTGACGGTCAAGTTCACGCTCAACAAGCCTGAAGCGCCGTTCATCGCCGACCTCGCCATGGACTTCGCTTCCGTCGTCTCGAAGGAATATGCAGATTCGCTGCAAAAGGCCGGCAAGATGGACCAGCTGAACCAGGCGCCGCTCGGCACCGGTCCATTCACCTTCGTTGCCTACCAGCCTGACGCCGTCATCCGCTACAAGGCCAACGAGACCTACTTCAAGGGCAAGGAAAAGATCGACGATCTCGTCTTCGCGATCACCAAGGACGCTTCTGTCCGCTCGCAGAAGCTCAAGGCCGGCGAATGCCACGTCATGCCTTATCCGAACGCCGCCGACATCAAGGACCTGAAGGCCGACAGCAACCTCAAGGTTCTCGAGCAGCCGGGCCTGAACGTCGCTTACCTCGCTTACAACACGCTGGTAGCGCCGTTCGACAAGCCGGAAGTGCGCCGCGCGCTGAACATGGCGATCAACAAGCAGGCGATCGTCGACGCCGTCTTCCAGGGTGCGGCAAGCGTTGCCAAGAACCCGATCCCGCCGACGATGTGGTCCTATAACGACGCCGTCGCTGACGACAAGTACGACGCCGACGCCGCCAAGAAGGCGCTGGCCGATGCCGGCGTCAAGGATCTGAAGATGAAGATCTGGGCGATGCCGGTTTCGCGCCCGTACATGCTGAACGCGCGCCGCGCCGCCGAGCTGATGCAGGCCGACCTTGCCAAGATTGGCGTTTCGGCTGAGATCGTCACGCACGAGTGGGCGGAATACCTCAAGCTGTCGAAGGAAAAGGATCGTGACGGCGCCGTCATCCTCGGCTGGACCGGCGACAACGGCGATCCGGACAACTTCCTCGACACGCTGCTCGGCTGCGATGCCGTCGGCGGCAACAACCGCGCTCAGTGGTGCAACGAGGAATTCAACGCCCTCGTGAAGAAGGCCAAGCAGACGGCTGACGTCGGGGAGCGCACCAAGCTCTACGAACAGGCTCAGGTCGTCTTCAAGCGCGAAGCCCCCTGGGCGACGATCGACCACTCGACCGAATTCGTTCCGATGAGCTCCAAGGTTTCCGGCTTCGTGCAGGATCCGGTCGGCGTTCACCGTTTCGACGGCGTCGATATCGCTGAATAACGAAAACTATGCAAAGATGCCCGGGTGACCGGGCTTAAGCCGGCGGTCAGGTGACGAACCTGACCGCCGGAAACTATTGGACATCCTGCCATGTTGCGATTTTTTCTCGGGCGCGTTGCCGTCCTGATCCCAACGTTCCTCGGCGTCTCGCTCATAGCCTTCTCCTTCATCCGTTTGCTTCCCGGCGATCCGGTGATGCTGATGTCGGGCGAACGCGTCATGGCGCCGGAACGGCATGCCGCGATCATGCATGATCTCGGCTTCGACCGCCCGGTCGCGGTGCAGTATCTGAGCTATCTCGGCAATGTGCTCAAGGGCGACCTCGGTACCTCGATCGTCACCAAGCGGCCGGTGCTGCAGGAGTTCGGGGCACTCTTCCCGGCAACGCTGGAACTCTCCATCTGCGCGATCATTCTCGCAGTCTGTCTTGGCGTGCCTGCCGGGGTGTTCGCGGCGGTCAAGCGCGGCACATGGTTCGACCAGTCGATCATGGGCGTCGCCCTCGTCGGGTATTCGATGCCGATCTTCTGGTGGGGCCTGCTCCTCATCATCTTCTTTTCCGGCTATCTGCACTGGACGCCCGTTTCCGGCCGCATATCGCTGATGTATTTCTTCAAGCCGGTGACCGGCTTCATGCTGATCGACAGCCTTTTGTCTGGCCAGAAGGGCGCGTTCGCCTCCGCCTTGAACTCGCTTATCTTGCCGACGATCGTGCTCGGCACGATCCCGCTGGCCGTCATCGCGCGCCAGACCCGCTCGGCGATGCTCGAGGTGCTGGGCGAGGACTACGTGCGCACCGCCCGCTCCAAGGGTCTGACGCCCTTCCGCATCATCGGCGTGCATGCGCTGCGAAACGCGTTGATCCCTGTCGTCACCACCATCGGCCTGCAGATCGGCGTGCTGATGGCGGGCGCCATTCTGACGGAAACCATTTTCTCATGGCCGGGCATCGGCAAGTGGATGGTGGATGCCGTCTTCAAGCGCGACTACACGGTCGTGCAGGGTGGCCTGCTTTTGATTTCGGCCATCATCATGTTCGTCAACCTGGTCGTCGATTTGATGTACGGCCTCGTCAACCCTCGTATTCGTCACTAGGAGCGGCCATGAGCTCGGCAACCGTAAAATCGGGCCAACCCTCCGCTCTCGCGGAGTTCTGGTACTATTTCTCGCGCAACAAGGGCGCCGTCATCGGTCTTGCGGTCTTCGTGATCGTGCTCTTGATGGCGATCTTCGCAAACATCATCTCTCCCCACGACCCCAACCTGCCTTACAGCACCATGCAGAAGGCGCCGCCATTCTGGATGGAGGGCGGCTCGGGGAGCTTCCCGCTCGGAACCGACGCCGTCGGCCGCGATATGCTCTCGCGCCTGATCTTCGGCACGCGCTTCTCGCTGTTCATCGGCCTCGTCGTCGTCACCCAGTCGGTCATTTCGGGCGTGCTGATCGGCCTTGTCGCCGGTTATGTGCGCGGCCGCACCGATACCGTCATCATGCGCTTTATGGACATCATCCTGGCGTTTCCGTCGCTGCTTCTGGCCCTCGTGCTGGTCGCCGTGCTCGGACCGGGGCTCACCAATGCGATGATCGCGATTTCCATCGTCAACCTGCCGCATTTCGTGCGCCTGACGCGCGCCTCGGTCATGACCGAGCGTGAGAAGGAATATGTGATCGCGTCGCGCGTCTCCGGTGCCGGCAATCTGCGTCTGATGTTCAAGACGATCCTGCCGAACTGTCTTGGGCCGCTGATCGTCCAGGCGACGCTTGCCTTCTCGGCGGCGATCCTCGACGCCGCCGCCCTCGGGTTCCTGGGCATGGGTGCTCAGCCACCAACGCCGGAATGGGGCACGATGCTTGCCGATTCCCGCGAATTCCTGCAGGCCGCTCCCTGGCTCGTGACATTCCCCGGTCTGTGCATCCTGATCACCGTTCTCGCCATCAATCTGATGGGCGATGGGCTTCGTGATGCGCTCGACCCGAAATTGAAGAGGTCGTGATGCCACTTCTCGATATTCAAAACCTCACCGTCGAGTTCCAGACCTCTTCCGGTCTCTTCCGGGCCGTCGATGGTGTTTCGCTCGCATGCGACAAGGGCGAAATCCTGTCGATCGTCGGGGAGTCCGGCTCCGGCAAGTCGGTGTCTATGCTTGCGCTGATGGGACTATTGCCCTGGACGGCGAAGATCACCGCCGATCGCATGCTGTTCGACGGCAAGGACCTCGCCGGCATCTCCGCACGTCAGCGCCGCAAGATCATCGGCAAGGATATGGCGATGATCTTCCAGGAGCCGATGTCGAGCCTCAACCCGTGCTTCACGGTCGGCTTCCAGCTCGGCGAAACGCTGCGCGTCCATATGGGCCTCGACCGCAAGCAGCGCCGCGCGCGCTCGATCGAGCTCTTGCAGCTGGTCGGCATTCCGGCGCCGGAGGATCGTCTCTCCAACTATCCGCACCAGATGTCGGGCGGCATGAGCCAGCGCGTGATGATCGCCATGGCGCTTGCCTGCAACCCCAAGCTGCTGATCGCCGACGAACCGACGACGGCGCTCGACGTGACCATCCAGGCGCAGATCCTCGATCTGCTCGCACGCCTGCAGAAGGAGCACGGGATGGCGTTGGTGCTCATCACCCACGACATGGGTGTGGTGGCCGAGACCGCAGAGCGCGTGCAGGTGCAGTATGCCGGCCAGAAGGTGGAAGAGCAGCCGGTCAAGGAGCTCTTCCGCGACCCGCATCATCCCTATACGGCGGCCCTCCTTTCGGCATTGCCCGAGCGGGCCGAGGTCGGCCAACGGCTGCCGTCGATCGCGGGCGTCGTGCCCGGCCAGCACGACCGCCCGACGGGCTGTCTGTTTGCGCCGCGCTGTTCCTTCGCAACGCCCGAATGCGATCGCGGCGTCAAGCGTCAGGGCGCCGATCTTGGGCTTGCGCTCTGTAACTATCCATTGAAGAGCGGCAAGCCTCTCGGCCATCCGGGCCTTGCCGTCGCCGCATCCGCAGGAGGCCTGGCATGACGGGCGCTGTTCTCGAAGGGCGCGATCTCGCCCGCTTCTACGCCGTCAAGCGCGGCATGTTCAAACCGGAGGCGACCGTCAAGGCGCTGAACGGCGTGAGCTTCAGCCTTTACTCCGGCAAGACGCTTGCAGTCGTCGGCGAATCCGGTTGTGGCAAGTCGACGCTCGCCCGTCTCGTCACCATGATCGAGGATCCGACCGCCGGCGAGCTTTTGATCGACGGCAAGCCGGCGCGCATCGGCGACCGGTCGCTACGCAGCAAGGTGCAGATCGTCTTCCAGAACCCCTACGGCTCGCTCAACCCGCGCCAGAAGGTCGGCTCCATCCTCGAAGAGCCGCTGAAGATCAACACCGACGACGATGCCCCGACCCGCCGCCGCAAGGCGGAGGAGATGATGGCGCGCGTCGGCTTGCGGCCCGAACACTACGGCCGCTACCCGCACATGTTCTCCGGCGGCCAGCGCCAGCGTATCGCGATCGCCCGCGCGCTGATGCTGAAGCCGAAGGTGCTGGTGCTTGACGAGCCGGTCTCCGCGCTCGACCTGTCGATCCAGGCGCAGGTGCTGAACCTGTTGATGGACCTGCAGAAGGAGATGGGTCTTGCCTACCTCTTCATCTCGCACGGCCTGTCCGTCGTCCATCACATCGCCGACGAGGTGATGGTGATGTATCTCGGCCGTCCGGTCGAAGCCGGGCCGGCGGCGGAAGTCTTTGCCAACCCGCGCCATCCGTACACCGCCGCCCTGCTGTCGGCCACGCCGATCGCGGATCCGGAACGCGAAAAGAACCGCATCCGCCTGCAAGGCGAACTGCCGTCGCCGTTGAAGCCGCCGACAGGCTGCCATTTCAATCCGCGCTGCTGGAAGGCGCAGGAGCATTGCCGCACGGTGACGCCCGAGCTCAGCGGCGAGGGCACGCATAAATACGCCTGCCACTACCCGCTGGACCGAGCGTAGCGGCGCTTGGCGTCGCGTCGGATTGCGCGCGGCGCCAGCAAGGCATCAAGCAGCCGTCCTCCGCGCGTGGCGCGCGCCGAGCGATGCGCACGGAGGCAGAGCCATGCCGCAGACCGGCGAGAAAGCCCATGCGATCATCGTCATGGGAGTAAGCGGCAGCGGCAAGACTACGGTCGGCGAGAAGGTGGCGGCAGCTCTTGGCCTGCCGTTCGTCGAGGGCGACAGGCTTCACCCCGCGTCGAATGTCGAGAAGATATCAAAGGGCATTCCGCTGACCGATGAGGATCGGATGCCCTGGCTGGATCTGATCGGGGAGACGATGAGGTCCTCGCTTGCGCGCCAGGAGGGCGTCGTCATCTCCTGCTCGGCGCTCAAGCGCGCTTATCGCGAGCGCCTGCGGCGTGCCGCCGGCGGAAATCTGTTCTTCATTTATTTGCAGGGATCCAAAGAGCTGCTCGCCAAACGCATAGGCGAGCGCAAGGGTCATTTTGCGCCGGCCTCGCTGCTCGAAAGCCAGCTCGCGACGGTCGAAGACCCGGTCGGAGAACCTGGTGTGGTGACGGTCGATATCGACGATACCGCCGAAGCGATTGCTGCAGCCGCGATCCTCGGGTTGTCGTCGCTAAGCCGCTAAGTTGTTGCACGCCGAGTGGTAGCCGTCCGCCCCCGCGTCAGGGATTGAACCGCTCAGGCCCATAGGCCGAGATATCGATCAGCGGCGTTTCGCCGGTCATGAGTTCGGCGAGCACGCGACCCGTGACGGGACCGAGCGTCAGGCCGTGATGGGCGTGGCCGAAGGCAAACCACAGGCCTTTGTGGCGCGGCGCCTTGCCGATGATGGGCATCATGTCGGGAGTGCAGGGGCGTGCGCCCATCCAGGGCTCGGGGTCGAGCCGCTCGCCGAGCGGGAAGGTCTCGCGGGCGACGGCTTCGGCGCGGTCGAGTTGCACCGGCGTCTTCGGTGCGTCGCGGGCTGCAAATTCGGCGCCCGTCGTCAAGCGGATGCCGCGCTTCATCGGCGCCAGGAAATAGCCGCGTTCGGCGTCGAGGGTCCAGTTGTTGAGGATAGCGTTGCCGGCAGGCGCGTAGTGCATGTGATAGCCGCGCTTGACGCCGAGCGGGAAGGCATAGCCGAGGCGGCGCGTTGCCTCCGAAGCCCATGGGCCAAGCGCGAGCACTGCCTCGTCCGCTTGCAGCGGGCCGTCGTCCGTCATCATCCGCCAGCCGGAACCGGCTTGCCCGAGCGTTGCCGCGTCGCCGGTCGCGAACCGCCCGCCAAGGCTCTCGAAGTAGCGGCGATAGGCGCTGGTCAGTCCGTGCGGATCGAGCACCGACCAGGGATCACGCCAGCGTAAGCCCCCTGAAAACGAGCCCTTGATGTGCGGCTCGAGCCGCGCGAGGTCGGCCGAGTTCAGCGCATCGAACGTCAGGCCGAATTCTCGCTTCAGGCGTTCGGCCTCGGCAAATTCCGCATCGCGCTTGGCGTTCGAGCGGAAGATTTCCATCCAGCCGTTCTTGCGGATCAGCTCCTCGGCGCCGGAAGCCTGGACGAGATCGTTATGTTCACTGATCGAATGTTGGATCAGTGGCGCATAGGCGCGCGCGATGATCTCATGCCGTTTGGTGTTGGAGTGCCACCAGTAGCGCGCGAGGAATGCGAGCTGTCCCGGCAGCGCGCGCAGGTGGTAGTGCGCATCGATGCGATTGTTGAAGGCGTAGCGGACAAGCACGCCGATCTGTTGCGGGAAGCCGTAGGGTACGACGCCCTCGCGCTGGATCAGGCCGGCATTGCCGAAGGAGGTTTCCTCACCGGGCAGTTTGCGGTCGACGAGGGTGACCTGGCGACCGCGCCGTTGAAGATGAATGGCCGTCGAGACGCCGACGATGCCGGCGCCGAGGACGATGACGTCTTTGGACATGCTTCTGCCTGGTGTGCACTTTTCGAAGGCCGGAAAATGCCCTTCAAATCTCTGGAATGCAAACGGGAAATGACTTTGTTCAGGCTTAAAGGACTATCGCGTCAAGGCGGCGTTCTCGGCACGGATGCGAACGTAAAGCACGATGGCGTTAAGCAGCGAAAAGGCGAGGGCGTAGAGCGGCAGCCCGAATGCTAACGGCAGGACGGCGATCTCGCCGATGACAATCGCATAGTTCGGGTGGCGCATGAAACGATAGGGGCCGGATAGGACGAGCGGCGCGCCGGGCAGGACGATGATGCGGGTCGTCCAGCGGCGCTTCAGCGTCGCCAGTACCCAGACGCGCAGGAGCTGCAACGCGACGAAGATGAGGCACCAGCCGAGGCTCACCGGCCGGCCGGGCGCCAACAGCCAGAGGCCCGCAAGCCAGATCGCGTGCAGCCCGACGACATACGGATAGTGGCTTGCGCCGGTCTCGTAAGCGCCGCGCGCCAGCAATGCCCGCGTATTGCGGCGCGCAAGCAACAATTCGCCGATCCGCTGCACCGTCACGAAAACAAGTACGGCAACGGCCGGGTCGAACATCATGCGGCCTTCTTCAGCGTAACGCAGCTCGCCGAGAAGCCCGGGCCGAGCGCGATCATCGCCGAGCGTGGGGGAAGGCCGGCCTGGATTGCGCGCTCCAGCACGAAAAGCACCGTCGGGGAGGACATGTTGCCATAGTCGGCGAGCACGCCTCGCTCGATGTCGAAGAAACCGGGCGCGAGCTCGAAGGCCGCCTCGAAGGCGGCAAGCACCTTCAATCCGCCGGGATGGCAGATGAAGCGATCGATATCGGTTATCCCAAGCCCGGCACGGTTGAGGATGGCGGTGATTGCCGGCTTGATGTTTTCCTGCGCGAAGGGCGGCAGGGACTGCTCGAGGATGATGCCGAAGCCGGTGTCGTCGATCTTCCATCCCATGATGCCGAGCGTATTTGGAAACAGGTGTTCGCCGGTCGATTCCACTTCCGCCAGGCCCTCGGCCCGGGTGCTGAGCACGCAGGCGCCAGCGCCGTCGCCGAAAAGCGCGGTGGCGATGATGTTCGGACGCGTCAGTTCGTCGAGCCGGAAGGCGAGCGAGCAAAGCTCGATCGACACGAAGAGCACGTTCGCTCCCGGGCGGCCGCGCGCCATGCGCGTGGCGATGCCGAAACCGGAAACGCCGGCAGCACAGCCTAGTCCGAAGACGGGCACGCGCTCGATGTCGGCGCGAAATCCCATGCGTTCGGCAAGGCGGGCATCGAGGCTCGGCGTCGTGATGCCGGTCGAGGAGACGGTGACGATGCAGTCGACGTCTCGGCCGGTCAGTCCGGCGCGGTCGAGCGCTGCCGATGCCGCCTCGACAAAAAGCGCGCTGGATACCTCGGCGTAGGCCTCCATGCGGTCCTGCCAACCGTGCGGTTCGGTGAACCAGGCAAGCGGACGGGCGGCATGGCGCTTGGTGATGCCGGCGTTCGCGAAGACGGACGCCAGATGCTTGAACTCGCGGTAGCGATGGGCAAAGAGCTTCGCTGCGGTCTCGCCGGCATCGGTTTGAAGGATGATATTCTCGGGCGTCGCCAGGGCGAGGCTCACGAGCTTGACGGTATCATTCGTCATGATTGTCCCTTGGAGAAAGATGCCGGGAAGGGGCGGCTATGAGCGGCATCGAGCTCTATTTCCTTGATTCTAGTACGGATTCGGATTTCAGCCGATCAGGCTCGAAATCTTCCGGCTCCAGGGCCTGATGACAGGCATCATGGCAAACACCTCGCCGACTGCGATTATTCGACGGAAGCCGGTCACGAAACGGTGATCGCGGCGGTGAGCCCGGCACCGAATAAATTCGTCGCCGGCGTGTTTTCTCCTCGCAACCATCCTTTGCGTAGGAGACATCGTCATGCCGATCCGCACTATCCGCTTTGCAACTTTCGCCCTCGGTGCCTGCCTGGTCGCCGCAACGACAGCTCCGGCCTTCGCGCTCGGCGGCAGCAGCGGCAGCGACAACGTGCCGACCTGCAAGAAAGGCGAGGTCTACGATCAGAAGTCGAAGAAATGCGTCAAGCAGCGCGGCGCCAGCATCTCGGACGAAAACCGCGCCGATTACGCCTACGCGCTTGCCAAGGCGCACCGCTATCAGGAAGCGCTCGACATGCTCGATACGATGACCAATCAAAACACCGCCGAGGCGTGGAACTATCGCGGCTACGCGACGCGCAAGCTCGGGCGAACGGATGAGGGCATTTCCTACTACCTGAAATCGGTCGATATGGATCCGAAATACGCGCGGGTGCGCGAATATCTCGGCGAGGCCTACGTCATCAAGGGCCAGATCGATCTCGCCAAGGAGCAACTGAACACGATCAAGTCGCTGTGCGGTACGACCTGCGAGGAATATCGCGACCTCAACGAGGCGATCGAAAATCCGTCGAAGATCTAGGGTGAGGCCAGGTCAGGCGCCGGCGGCATCAAGCCGGCGCCTTCGGATCAGCGTTGGAAAGGACGTCACGTGTCGGTCGCCCGTTTGACATTTACTGTCTATACTCGGGAGAAAGCGACAACGCCGGCGGTGCCGGCGCTGGATAGGCAGTCGATTGCCGCGGAGGGTGTCATCGCCAGCGAAGAGGATATCCGCAAAGGCCTGTCGCAACAGCTGGCACGGCTCTGGCGCTACGCCGTTGTCCTGTCGCGCCAGCGCGATGTCGCCGACGATCTGGTGCAGGCGACCTGCGTCAGGGCGTTGGAGCGCGCCGGGCAATATGAAGCCGGCACGAGGCTCGATCGCTGGCTGTTTTCCATCCTTCATTCAATCTGGCTGAACGAGGTCCGCTCGCGGCGGGTTCGCGAGGGACAAGGCTTCGTCGATGCCGACCAGACGCTGGTCGTCGACGGTGCCCGCCAGGCCGAGACGCACATCCTGGCTTCCCAGGTCCTCGAGCAGGTGCAGGCCTTGCCGGAAGCGCAGCGCAGCGCCGTTTTCCTCGCCTATGTCGAGGGGCTTTCCTATCGCGAGGTCGCCGCCGTGCTCGGCGTGCCGATCGGCACCGTCATGAGCCGGCTTGCGGCCGCCCGTGCAAAGCTGGCGGACGGAAGTGGGGCATCCGGTCACATGCGGCGCACGGATGGGGGGCAGACATGAGCGAGCGTGAGAACGACAAGCCTCTCAACGATGAAATGCTGGTCGCCTACATCGACGGCGAACTGAGCGACACCGAGCGTGCCGAGGTCGAAGCCGTGATCAATGGCGATAGGCGGGCCGCGGCGCGGCTCGATCATCTCGCCCGCAGCAGGCTGCCGTTCCGGGAGGCTTTCGAGCCGCTTCTTTCAGCGGCGCCCACCGAAAAGCTGGATCGGATGCTGTCTTCCATTCCGCCGGCAAGCGCTCCCAAAGCGGTCTTCGGACGGCGCGGTTTTCTCGCGGCCGCCGCCTTCGTGGTTGCGGGCATCGCGGTCGATCGCACCCTCATCGGTATTTCCAGCCGGCTCGCCAAACCGGACGAGAGCGCGGAGTGGCGCGCCGTGGTGGCGGAGTATCTCGCGCTTTATACGAGCGACACCTTGAGCGCGCCCGCCGGCGATCGAGCAGCGCAGGCGAAGGAGCTTTCGGTCGTCGGCGCGAAACTCGGCATGACGCTCACGCCCGAAACGGTCGCATTGCCGGGCGTCGATTTCCGGCGCGCGCAGGTGCTGCAGTATGACGGCAAGGCGCTCGCCCAGATCGTCTATCTCCACCCCGAAACCGGGCCGATGGCGCTTTGCATGGTCATGTCGGACGCGGGCGCCTCTCCTCCCGATGCGGAGCGGCGGCGCGGCATGAACGTCGTTTATTGGTCGAACGCGACCCATGCTTTCATGCTGATCGGCCATAGCCCCATTGACGAGTTGCAGACGCTCGCCGACCACGCTCGCGGTGTATTGCCGGCCTGAAATCACCTCAAGGTTGTTGACTTCAAAAAGAATTTGGCGAAAGCGCGTCATGCTGGTATCTTCGCGCCAACGGAAATCGAATGAGCGCCAGCAGCATGCCCTAGCGGCCTTGCGCGGCGTGATGGAAAAAGACACGTGGAAGACCCCGACAGCGGCGCCAAGCCGCAGACAGGCGGGGCGTCGGCGGCAGAGCGTGGGAAGGGAAAATCCTCCCGGCGTACAAGGCGTAAGCGTGGGGGCTCTTCCCGCGACATCGCCCATTCTGCGAGCCCGGGCCAGACCGGCAAGTCCGGTTCGGCTGTGCGCCCTCAGGAAAACGAAGCTGGCACGTCATCCGGCAAGCGAAAGCGTCGCCGGCGGTCCAACGCCGAGCGTGGTGTCCAGAAAATTCCCGGCCAACAGCCTTCGCAAAATCAGCCGCAGGCGGAATCCCAGGCTGCTGGAGACGGACGGCAGCAGGCCGGCTCGGGTGCGGCCAGGAGCGGCCGCAACCGCCGAAAGCACCGTGGTAAGCGCGGCTTGCAGGGGCGGCCTCTGGCGCACGAAAAGACGGTCCAGCTTCCGGCGGCGGCCGGACGGCCGTCCTCGGAACGCCCGGTTGCGGCTCCGGTCGACCAGCGCAGCGCGGAACGGCAACAGGGCGGCGAGCGCGGCCACGGCGCGCAGCGGAACGATCGCCCGTTTACTCCGTCGCAAAACAACGCTTCCCGCTTTGGGGCCTCTGAGCGCACCTATCCGCTCGACCTTTATGCGGCGCTCGATCTCGGCACGAACAATTGCCGCCTGCTGGTCGCGCAGCCGACACGGCCCGGCCAGTTCCGCGTCGTCGATGCCTTCTCGCGCATCGTTCGCCTCGGCGAGGGGCTCGGCGCAAACGGCAGGCTGTCGGACGAAGCGATGGATCGCGCCATCGAGGCGCTGCGGGTCTGCGCCGGCAAGCTCAAAAGCCGCGAGATCAGGCGCATGCGCCTGATTGCGACGGAGGCATGCCGAGCCGCCGAAAACGGCGAACATTTTCTGACCAGGGTGACGGCTGAAACGGGACTTGAGCTCGAGATCATCGACCGCGAGACGGAGGCAAGGCTTGCCGTGTCCGGTTGTTCGTCGCTCGTCGGTCCGGAAGCGCGCTCGGTCGTGCTTTTCGATATCGGCGGCGGCTCGTCCGAGATCGCGGTGATCCGCATCGGCGGCAATCGATCCAACCGTCTGGCCAATCATATCACCCACTGGACGTCGCTTCCGGTCGGCGTCGTCACGCTCTCGGAACGCCATGGCGGTCGCGACGTCAGCCCCGATGTCTTCGAGGCGATGATCTGCGAGGTGCAGGGCATGCTCGACCGCTTCGATTGCCCGCCGGTTGCCGCGAGCGAACCTGACAGCGACGATTTTCATCTGATCGGCACCTCGGGCACCGTCACCACCCTTGCCGGCGTCCATCTGGATCTGCCGCGCTATGATCGCCGCCGCGTCGACGGGGTGTGGCTGTCCGACGACGAGGTCAGCGCTATGCAGGCGAAGCTTCTGTCCTGGGATTTTGCCGGCCGGGCCGCAAACCCGTGTATCGGACCGGACCGAGCCGATCTGGTGCTGGCAGGCTGCGCCATCCTGGAGGCGATCCGCCGTCGCTGGCCGAGCCCGCGCATGCGCGTTGCCGACCGCGGCCTGCGCGAGGGGCTGCTGACCGACATGATGGCCGATGACGGCGTCTGGCGGCGAAACCGCTCGCGCCGCAACAATGTGCAGAAGTAAGCGAAGGGGCGCGAGATGACGAAACCGTCGATCGGGGGGAATCGCACCGGCCGCAAGCTAGGCCAGCGCGTCAAGAAGAAGAAGTTGAAAGCCTCCTCCAGACAGTGGCTCAACCGTCATATCAACGACCCCTATGTGCAGCGGGCGCAACTCGAGGGCTATAGGGCGCGTGCTGCCTTCAAGCTCCTGGAGATTGACGAGAAGCATCACATCCTGAAAGGCGCACGCCGCATCATCGATCTAGGCGCCGCTCCCGGCAGCTGGTCGCAAATTGCCGCCAAGGTTACCTCCTCCACGGAGGCGGACATCCGGGTCGCTGCCATCGACTTCCTGGAAATGGCGCCATTGCCCGGCGTGAAGATCCTCCAGCTCGACTTTCTTGAGCCGGAATCGCCCGGACGTCTGATGGAGGCAATCGGCGGCACGCCCGATCTCGTCTTATCGGACATGGCAGCCCCCACCACCGGCCACCATCGCACAGACCATCTGCGCACCATGCATCTCTGTGAAGTGGCCGCGCATTTTGCGATCGATGTGCTGGCAGAGGGTGGCCATTTCCTCGCCAAGACCTTCCAGGGTGGCACGGAAGCCGATCTGCTGACGCTGCTGAAGCAGAATTTCCGCCAGGTGGTGCATGTCAAGCCTGCCTCCTCGCGCGCCGAGTCGGTGGAAATGTTCTTGCTCGCCAAGGGCTTCAAAGGCCGTAAGACGGAAGTCGAAGCCTCCGAAGCTTGATTTGTCCGCTCATTCCGTCCGATGATGACGGGTCATCATCGGCTCGCGGCGTTTCCCATGCTCCTCTACATCACCCTCGGCACCAACGATCTTTTGCAGGCAGGGCGCTTTTACGACGCCGTCCTTCCGACGCTCGGCTATCGCCGGCAGCGCGAGGCGGAGGAGGAGATTGGCTACTCGGCGAATGGCGATACGCGTTGCCGCCTCTGGGTCGTGACGCCGGTCAACAAGCGCAGCGCGACGATCGGGAACGGCTCGATGGTGGCGCTTCAGGCCGAAAGCCGGGCGGATGTGGATGCATTCTACGCCGCCGCCCTTGCCAATGGTGGCACCGACGAAGGCGAGCCGGGCTTGCGCTCCTACCATGCCAGTTTCTACGCCGCCTATGTCCGCGATCCCGACGGCAACAAGATTTCCGCCGTCTGCGAGAAACCCGAATAGGGGCGGCCTATTCCGCTGCCGGTTCGCTCACTCCCTCGACCGATGCATCGCGCCTGCGCGGCCGGTGGCCGGAAACGACGGCACCGGCGTGGCGATCCATGCGGATGAAGGGGATGGTCGCGATGACCGTCAGCACCGAGATCACATAGAAGGCGATGTGGAAATCGACGACGCGGAGCTCCATGCCGCTGAAATAGGTCGAGGTTTCGAGAATGGCGGCTGCCACCGCGACACCGAGCGCCAGGCTGATCTGCTGCATGACGGAACTCATCGAGGTTGCCTGGCTCGCCTGACGGTCCTCGATGTCGGCGAAAGCGAGCGCGTTGACGCCGGTGAAGAAGAACGAGCGGGAGAAGCCGCCGATCAGAAGCACGCCGATGATGGCGAGATGAGGCGTCACTGGGGTAAAGAGGCCCGTGGTGATCGTTGTCAGCGTGGTCACCGCGGCAGCCGAAAGCAGCGCGGTCTTGAAGCCGACGGCGGCAAAGACGCGCTTGGCGATGAATTTGGTGGTGATGGCGCCGATCGCGCCGGCAAAGGTAATGAGGCCGGACTGGAACGGATTGAGCCCGAATCCGAGCTGCAGCATCAGCGGCGTGAGGAACGGCATGGCGCCGATGCAGATGCGAAACAGCGTGCCGCCGGTGACCGAGGCGCGAAAGGTCGGATTTTTAAGCAGCGTCAGATCGAGGATTGGCGCGGGATGGCGGCGCGCGTGGCGGACATAGGCGACGCCGCAGGCAACGCCGATCGCGACTGCGACGATACCGACCGCCGGTGGCAAAGCCGGCAGGCTGATCACCGACATGCCGAAGACGACGCCGGCCGCGGCAAAAGATGTCAGCAGGAAACCCGCGACATCGAGCTTTGGCGGCGCGGAGGCTTCCACCTCGGGCAGGAAGATTGTCGCGAGAGCCACCCCGGCAATGCCGACCGGGACGTTGATGAGAAAGATCCAGTGCCAGGAGAAATAGGTGGTGATGAAGCCGCCGAGCGGCGGACCGGCGAGCGGTCCGACGAGGGCAGGGATGCTCAGCAGCGCCATCGCCGAGACGAGATCGCTGCGCTTGGTGGTCCTGAGCAGGACTAGGCGTCCGACGGGGGTCATCATCGCGCCGCCCATGCCCTGCAGGAAGCGCGCGCCGACGAATTCAATAAGGCCGCCCGAGGCGGCGCACATGATCGAGCCTACGACGAAGACGCAGATCGCGAGCCGGAAGATCCGCTTGGCGCCGAAACGGTCCGCCATCCAGCCGCTGACGGGAATGAAGACCGCCAACGCCACCATATAGGCGGTCAGCGCCAGTTTCAGCGTGATCGGGCCGACATGAAGGTCGTTGGCGATGGCCGGCAACGCCGTCGCGATCACCGTCGAATCCATCTGCTCCATGAAGAGAGCGACGGCAAGAATGAGCGGAACAATGCGGTTCATCGGCGGGCCTTGGTGGATGCGAAGAAGAGGGCGCGGCGGCAATACCCGGTCTGTAGTCTTCAAATCCGCCGCTGCCAATCCCCGAAACAGGGTACAATCGCTTCCAGGATCACGTCTGCGTGAAACGGCGCGTCATCCGCTGCATCAGGCGATTTTGACATATGCTAAACGCATCTATCTGCTAAACGCATCGACCAGGATTCGCAGTCGCAAAGAGAAGATGGGGCGCTCCTCGTTCAGCGCCGGCATATGTTGATATTCCCGATACCGATCGGCTTTGCCGCCGTTGCCACGCTCAAGGAAAGTGAGACCATGACCACAGTGCTTCCCCAGATCAACCGTTTCAAGCTCGGTTCATACCAGTTCACCGTCGTTCGGGACGGCGCGAATGTTCTTGAAAAGCCGTGGGAGACCTTCGGTGTCGACCAGTCCCCGGAAACCGTGAAGGCTCGGCTTGCCGAGAATTTCCTGCCGACCGACCGGCTGGTCAACAGCTACTCGCCCGTGATCATCGAAACCGGGTCGGAGCTGATCGTCGTCGATGCGGGGATGGGTGCTCCCGGCCGCGAGCGGGGATCGGGGATGCTGATGGCGGGTCTCAAGGCCGCCGGCTACCAGCCGGATCGCGTGACCCTCGTGCTTCTGACGCATCTGCACCTCGACCATATCGGCGGCCTGATCGAAGATGGCGCGCCGGCCTTCCCGAACGCGCGTTACGCCACCGGCGAGGCCGAGTATGCCTTCTGGACCGACAAGGCCCGCGAGGGAACGCCGGCCGAGAGCGGTCACAAGCTGGTTCTTTCCAACGTTAAGCCTTTCGCGGAGCGGCTGACGCTTCTAAAGGACGGCGACCGCGCCACGGACGGCATCTCGGCGATTCTGGCGCCCGGCCACACGCCGGGACACATGGCCTTCCATGTTCGCTCGGGCGAAGCCCAGCTGATCATGACCGGCGACGCCTGCAATCACTACATACTTTCGCTCGAGGAGCCCGACTGGCAAGTGCGTTTCGATATGGACAAGGCCGCGGCGGCAAAGACCAGACGCATGCTTTTCGACAGGATCGCCACCGACCGCATCCCGTTCCTCGGATACCATATGCCCTTCCCGGCGGTGGGCTTCGTCGAGAAGAAGGGCGACGGCTTCCGCTACGTGCCGAAGACCTACCAGTTCGATCTCTAAGTCCGAGGCAGCCGGCCCTTGACAGAAAATCCGACGTCGACCTAGCGTTAAATATACGATGCCGGCTATCCGCTCCTCGGGAGCTTGAAAATGCGTGGAGTGGCCATTGCTATCGCGTTCACCTGCTGCGCCGCTCCGATCTCGGCGCAGACGCTCCACGACCGGTTCGACTCCGGCAGACTGAGCAAGTCGAAGTGGACGACGCAAGAGATCCTGCCGGGCCAGTTCGATTTCACCAAGCCCGGCCGTTGCGGCGCCTCGGCGATCGAGGTTGTGACGCGCGACGGAGACAACGGCGTCATGTGCGAGGACGACTGCCAGCGCGCCGAACTGCGAACCGCAAGAAAGACATGGCCGAGCTTCGGAGAGGAGATGTGGTACGCGTTCAGCTTCCGCATCTCAGGCGACGTGCCGTCCATGGGAAGCGGGCGCGCCGTCATCGGCCAGTGGAAGGGGCCGGGCGACCGTAGTCCGATGGTCGCCCAGCGCTTCGACAACGGGGTCTTTCACATAACAGTGCAGGACAACGACGTCAGACGCGTGGTTGCGACGGCCGATGGAGATCCCGACCGCGTCGTCTCGGCTCAGGACATGCTTTCGAAAATCAACCCCCATGACCAGCGTGCGGTCAGCGCCGTCAAGTCCCTGCAGGCGCTCGACATGATGACGAGGATGCAGCCTGGTCTTTCACGACAGTTTTTCAACCAGAAGCTCCTGGCGCTCCTGCAGCATGATCAGCAATCTGAAGAGACCAACAGCCTGTCGAGGGCGATGGGCGTCGAGAGCGTCCTGCTTGCCCACTTCGGCTCGCTGTACTTCCTCTCCGAGCCGGAAAAATATATCGGCGCGGCCGACATCGAAATCACGACGGAAAAGGACAATCGGCTCCCTGATCCGACCAAGGGGTGGGTCGACATGGTCTATCGCATCAAGCCCGGCCGCACCGACAACGAGTACGGTCCCCGCACGAAGGGCGAGGTCGATGTCTGGGCGAACGGACAGAAGATCGTATCCGTTCGCGGCAATATCGGCAGAACCCTGAGAAAGGACCGTCCGGTCGATCCGGTCGGACCATACTTCAAGTTCGGCACCTACAGGGTCCGTCTGCCCGGTACCTTCACGTTCCAATTCGACGAGTTTTCACAGGCGCCATCGCGGGAAGGGCTGGTGTCTTTTTGCCCCGTCCGTTGAGACGACATTCGGCGGCCGGTCGGCTTGTCAGCTTGCCGCGCCCGTCTCCACGACTTCGAAATCATGCGTGATCGTTGCGGTCTTGGCCATCATCGCCGATGCGGAGCAGTATTTCTCGAGCGACAAGGCGATGGCGCGMTCGACCTTCGCGATCGCCAGGTTATGCCCCTTGACCACGAAGTGCATGTGGATGCGCGTAAAGACCTTCGGGTCGCTTTCCGCGCGGTCCGCATCGAGTTCGACGACGCAGTCCTCGACCTTCTCGCGCCCCTTTTCCAGGATGTGAATGACGTCGAAGGCCGAGCAGCCTCCCGTGCCGATCAACACCAGTTCCATCGGGCTCGGCCCCGGCGAACGCCCGTCCGGCCCAAACGCTGTCCCGAGCACAACCTTGTGTCCGCTGCCGGACTCGCCGACGAAGGTCCTGTCCTCAACCCATTTGATGCGCGCTTTCATGAGATTCCGTCCTGTTGCTAGTCATTGGCGTTTTCGGTTCTTTCGCCGCGAACGCCGTCGCCACTTTTGCTATTCCCTTCCTGTCATAGACGTGTTACCAGCCCTCGCCAACTTCCTAGCAACTTTTGCAAGACCGCCCGGCGGATTCGTCCGGAGTGTTCCTGTTTTTTAAACCGAAGGAATTGGCGATGGCACGTATCATTGAGACGGCAACCGGGGCGGACGCCCTAACCTTCGACGACGTGCTCCTGCAGCCCGGGCACTCCGAAGTCATGCCCGGCCAGACGAATATCTCCACCCGCATCGCCCAGGACATCGAGCTCAACCTGCCGATCCTCTCCTCGGCCATGGATACGGTGACGGAAGGACGGCTCGCGATCGCCATGGCCCAGGCCGGCGGCCTCGGCGTCATTCATCGCAACCTTTCGCCGATCGAGCAGGCCGAGCAAGTTCATCAGGTCAAGAAGTTCGAAAGCGGCATGGTCGTCAACCCGGTAACGATCGGCCCCGAGGCCACGCTCGCAGACGCCCTCAGCCTCATGAAGCACTATTCCATCTCCGGTATTCCGGTGGTGGAGAACGGCGGCGGCCAGAAAAGCGGCCGCCTGGTCGGTATCCTCACCAACCGCGACGTACGCTTCGCCTCCGATCCGAACCAGAAGATCTACGAGCTGATGACGCGCGAAAACCTCGTCACGGTGAAGGAAAGCGTCGACCAGCAGGAAGCCAAGCGCCTGCTGCACACGCACCGCATCGAGAAGCTGCTGGTGGTCGACGGCGAGGGGCGCTGCGTCGGCCTGATCACCGTCAAGGACATCGAAAAGTCGCAGCTGAACCCGAACGCCTCGAAGGACGCGCAAGGCCGGCTTCGCGCAGCTGCCGCCATCAGCGTCGGTGACGACGGCTTCGAGCGTGCCGAGCGTCTCATCGCCGCCGGCGTCGACCTGCTGGTGGTCGACACCGCGCACGGCCATTCGCAGCGTGTGCTCGACGCCGTCACCCGCGTCAAGACGCTGTCGAACTCGGTGCGTATCATGGCCGGCAACGTCGCGACCGCCGACGGCACCAAGGCGTTGATCGACGCAGGCGCGGATGCCGTCAAGGTCGGCATCGGCCCCGGATCGATCTGCACGACGCGCATCGTCGCCGGCGTCGGGGTGCCGCAGCTCGCGGCGATCATGTCCGCGGTGGAAGCCGCCGAGAAGCAGAACATTCCGGTGATTGCCGATGGCGGTATCAAGTTCTCCGGCGATCTCGCGAAGGCGATCGCCGCCGGCGCCTCTGCCTGCATGATCGGCTCGTTGCTCGCGGGCACCGACGAGAGCCCGGGCGAGGTCTATCTCTACCAGGGGCGTTCCTTCAAGGCCTATCGGGGCATGGGCTCCGTCGGCGCCATGGCGCGCGGCTCCGCCGACCGCTATTTCCAGGCGGAAGTGCGCGATACGCTGAAGCTTGTGCCTGAGGGCATCGAGGGTCAGGTTCCCTATAAGGGTCCGGTCTCAGGCGTGCTGCACCAGCTTGGCGGTGGCCTCAAGGCGGCCATGGGCTATGTCGGCGGCAAGGACCTCAAGGAATTCCAGGAGCGCGCCACCTTCGTGCGCATCTCCGGCGCGGGCCTGCGCGAAAGCCACGCCCATGACGTCACCATCACCCGCGAAAGCCCGAACTATCCGGGCGGCGCGTAATGCATCGCGCCAGACCCTCGGCGGCCTTCGCCGTGGGTCTCGCACTCTTCTGCGCGGCGCTTTTCGCGTGGAGCTACATCGGTTTCGTCGTTCCGTTCCGCGCGGCAAGTGGCGGACGCGAGCTTTTGGATGCGCGGATGGCGGGCTATGACGCCAGCGACGTGATCGGCATGCTGCAATATCTGCGCGACCACCCCGATGCCGCCGCGATCCAGCGCGGCCTCTATCTCGGTCCCGAACTGATCCTGCCTGCAGCCGTCGCACTGCTTCTCATCGTGCTCTTGCGGTTTGTCGGTGTCGGGGGATCCGTCTTCGGCCGGCCGGTCCCGGCTATCGCGCTGGCCGCCATTTTCTTCCTGCCCGTGCTCTACGTCGTTGTCGACTACGCGGAGAATATTGCCGGGCTGATGCTCTTTCCGCCGGCGCTGCCTTCGGACGCCACGGTGTCGATGTTGGCGTCGGCGCTTCCCTTTCTGGTGCGGCTGAAGTTCGCAGCCTTGGCGATCACCGTCATTCTGCTGGTCCGTTCTCTGATTCTTCGCTACCTCTCCGGTCGCGGCGAACAGCCGCGCTGAGCGCTTCTCTTTCGCGCTCCGCCAAATCCAGGGAGTTTTCTGCGTGACCGGTTACGAAATGTTCTGGCCCATGGTGGCCCACGTGCTGCTTGTCTTCCTTCTTTACGGGCTGCTTGCGATGCGGCGCGCGGCAATCGTGAAGGCGGGCAAGGCGGATCGGTCGGTATTTCGCGAAAATCGAGACGAGCCCTCTGAAAGCCTGGTCGTGCGCAACAGCATCGCCAATCAGTTCGAGCTTCCGGTTCTCTTTTATGCCGTATCGATCGTGCTCTATGTCGCGCAAGCCGACAATCTGCTCGCCATGGTGCTCGCCTGGATCTTCGTCGCCTCTCGCTACGCCCATGCCTACGTGCATGTGACGATCAACCGGCTGAGCCTTCGCGGACCGCTGTTTCTCCTCGGCTTCCTGACGCTCGCGGCGATGTGGGCGTGGCTTGCCGTGTGGTTTGTTCTTTCCTGAGCCAGTCCGATCTTTCCCGGTAACAAAGTTGTGTTCATACGGTTGTGTTCGCTGACCTATCCTATTGTCGGGAGACCCGCAGAGGAGGCACGAGATGGACAAGCCCGCAATTACGCAAGCGATGATCGATGCTTATGACGAGTACACGCATCTGACCCTCGACCGGCGCGGTTTCATGGAAAAGCTGACGAAGCTCGCGGGTTCCGCGGGTGCGGCCGCCGCGATCGCGCCGCTGATCGGGGCCAGCAAGGCGAGCGCGGAAATGATCGCGGCCGACGACAAGCGGTTGAAAGCGGAGGTCGTTACCTATCCCGGCGGCGCCGGCGAAATGAAAGGCTATCTCGTGCGGCCGGTGGATGCGGCGGACAAGTTGCCGGCGGTCATCGTGGTCCACGAAAATCGCGGGCTGAATTCGCATATCCGCGATGTCGCCCGGCGGCTGGCGCTGGAGGGGTTCGTGGCCCTGGCGCCGGACTTTCTGTCGCCGCTCGGCGGCACCCCCGACGACGAGGACAAGGCGCGCGACCTGTTCAGCAAACTGGATGCGGCGGCGACTGTTGCCGATGCTCAGTCTAGTCTTGCCTATCTTTCAAAACTCGACGGTACGAATGGAAATGTCGGCATCATCGGCTTCTGCTGGGGTGGCGGTGTCGTCAATCGCTTTGCCACCAAATCCACGGACCTGAAGGCAGGCGTTGCCTACTACGGCGCCCAGCCGCCGCTGACCGACGTACCGGGCATCAAGGCCGCGTTGCTTCTGCACTACGCCGGGTTGGACGAGCGCATCAATGCCGGGATCGACGCCTATCGCGACGCTTTGGACGAAAACGACAAGACCTTCGAGATCTATGTCTATGACGGCGTCAATCACGCCTTCAACAACGATACGTCCGCCGCGCGCTACGACAAGAATGCGGCAGATCTCGCCTGGAAGCGCACGGTGGCGTTTCTGAAAAAATATCTGGCCTGAACGCCCCAATCGAGCGGGTCACGCCGCTGATGGCGCTTGGGCGACGGCGATGATCGCCTCGGCCAGCGCCTGCATGTCTCGGTCGCGCTGGCTGCTCCGCCGCCAGGCAAGCCCGATCCGGCGCGACGGCTGCGGGTCCGCGAAGGGCACGACGCGGATGGCGTTGCGGCTGGTTTCGCTGGCGATCGCCATTTCGGGAATGAGGGTCACGCCCATGTCGTGCGCGACCATCTGCAACAGCGTCGACATGGAGGTCGCCCCAAAATTGACGAGGCTGCGCTTGCCGGCGCCGCAGACCGCGAGTGCCTGGTCGCGCAGGCAATGGCCCTCTTCCAGGAGCAGCAGTCGGTCCAGATCCACTTCCATCTCCGTCATCGGCGAGGCGAGAATGTCGCCGTCGTTCTGCGCCGTTGCCATGAAGAAGCGGTCGGTGAAGAGCGTCCTTGTTTCCAGCCCTTCTGCGTCGAGCGGCAGGGCGGCAACGATAGCGTCGAGCCTTCCTTCGACGAGATCGGCCGTCAGCACGTCGGTCATCGCCTCCTTCAACTCGATCTCCATCGCAGGGTAGGATCGGCGCAGATGCGGAATGAGTTGGGGGACGAGGTAAGGGGCGACCGTCGGTATGATGCCGATCCGGACGAGACCCTCCAGCACGCTCCCGCCGCGGCGGGCGCTGCGCTCCAACCGCTCGACCTCTTCGAGCACGCGGCGGACATGCGCCAGCACCTCGGCGCCCTTCACCGTCAGAATGACGCCCGAGCGGCTACGCTCCACGAGTTTGGCGCCGAGGTAAGCTTCCATCTCCATGATCTGGGTCGACAGCGCCGGCTGGCTGATATGGGCAAGCTTGGCCGCGCGGCCGAAATGACGAGCGGAGGCGAGGGCCTCGAAGTAGCGCATCTGGCGAAGAGTGAGCATCGTGATTATTTTTTCCGAGCGAAATCCCGGGAAAATACGATCAGAAGTTATCGCCGGTCAATCGCGACAAATCACCAGCCAGGCATCACCTGACCCGCGCGCAACCTCGGATAGGTGCGGGCGAGGGTCTTTGCTTCCTGATCGAGATCATCGACGGCTGCCGGCGTGATATTGTCGAGGCAGGCGGTGATGTGGGCCGTGATGGCGTTCATCAGCGAAGCCGACACGCCCGGCCGACGCATGATCCCGATCTGCACCGGCGGCAGCGTCGGAAAACCGTCTGCCTTGCTCAAGACCTTCATCCCGGTGCGGAGCGCCGATTCGGGGACGACGGAGACTGCCATCCCTGCAAGGACGGCGGCCGCGACGACCGTGCATGACCAACTGGTGAAGAGGATCTGATATTCGCGGCCGACGGCGTCCAGCGCCGAACAGGCAAGCTGGCGCCATTGGCAGTCGCGCCGGCCCACGGCGAGCGGCACCGGTGCATCGTCGCGGATCGGATGGTTGGCCGACCCGACCCAGCACAGGGGCTCGGTGCGCACCACGTCGGAAATCCGCGCGCGCGGATTGTGTGTCACGAGCGCGATGTCGAGTTCGCCGCGATGCATGCGCTCGGCAAGGTCCACCGAGGGCTCGCAGACGATATAGAGTTCGACATTCGGGTGCGTCTTCGCAAACCGGCCGATGATTTCCGGCATGTAGCGGTCGGCATAGTCGTCGGGGGTACCGATGCGCAGCGTGCCTTCGAGGCGATTGTCGTCGAAGGCGGCAATCGCTTCGTTGTTGAGCCGGATGATGCGGCGCGCGTAGTTCAAAAGCTTTTCGCCCTCGGCGGTCAGCCGGTTGCCGCGTCCATCCTTGATGAAGAGCTGCTTTCCGACGCGTTCCTCGAGACGGCGCATCTGCATCGACACCGCCGATTGCGTCTTGAACACGCGGTCGGCCGCCTTGGTGAAGCTGCCGGAATCCACGATGGCGATGAAGGTCTGCAACTGGTCGATATCTAACGGCGCCGACATGGCATGCACCTATGAAAATGGTTGATGGTAAACATTAGAAACATTCGTTGGACTGATCAATAGCCCGTAGTAATCTTGGACCTGCAAATCAACGACAGCTCTTGGACAAACCCCCTGCTTGTCCGCCCCAGCGCTGCCGCGGTTCCTCCCAAGACCTCCCGGGGAGGGTGCGGTTTCCATGCGCGCGACGCCCTTGCTCCCGGATCGCCCCGTCCGGGAGAAGGCCGCGTCGTCTTGATGAAAGGATATCGCCATGAGCATGGCAGAACGGATATTCGGCATTTCATCGGCAACCTCGGCGTTGCCGTCGCGCCGTGAGCGCTTCTTCGCGGCCCTATCGTCGTTTCGGCGGGCCAGCTTCAATCGGCTCTCGATCAGCAGACTGCAGGATTGGGACGACGAGAGGCTGATGGACATCGGCTTGACGCGGTCCGACCTCGATACGGCATTCCGTACCTCGACCTTCTTCGAGGATCCCTCGTGCTACCTTTCCAACGCGGCCCGCAAGCGTGCGCGTCGCCTGAATTCGCTGCGGGACTGATCCCGCTCGCTACGTCTTTCCCCGCAGGGCGATAGCCAAAAACCCTGCCGCTTCCCGGTGTTCGGCTTGCCGACGCCGGGTTTTTTTTATGCAGCGGTCAATCGCCGCCTACTTCTTGGTCGGCGCCGCCGGTTTCGGGGGCGAAGCAGCGGGCTGCATATAGCTGTCGAAGATTGCTTCCATGTTCTTCTGGTAGTTCTTTTGCACCTCGAGGCCGCTGTCGAACATTGCGCTCATCATTTCGCTATAGGCGGTCATGTCGACGCCGGGGGTCGGTTTTTGCGCTTCCTCGACAGGCGGCTTGGCTTCGGCCGGCATCGGGAAGTTGCGCATCATGTCCTGGAATGCCTTCGCGAAAGGATTGTCCATGAAGGGATTGCCGGCCTGCTGGGTTTCGGCGGCCTTGCCGCCGAACATTTGGCCCATCGCCTGCGTGAACGGATTGTCGAAGAAGTTAGGCGTCTGCACCGGCTTCGGTGCAAAACCGATCGTTTCCAGCCAATTCTGCATCATGGCACCCATGGGGGTGCCGACAAACGGATTTGCGGCCGCCTTCATCTGCCCGGAAGTTTCCTTGAACAGCCCGCCCATCAGCGTGTCGGCCATGACCGGCAGCATCTGCTTGTAGATTTCCTGGCCGATGCCGGTCATCTGAGCGGCCTGCGCCGCTATCGCGCGGGAAACATCCTTGGAGCCGAACAGCTGCGCCAAGGCCTTGTTGCCGTCGGCGATGCCCTCGGGCGTAAACGCCTTCGTCATGTCTTCGAAATACTTGGCATAGGCGCCGGAGAAGATCGTCTGCATGACATTGGTGAACGCGCTCGGATCGGCAGCGCTGCGCTTGAAGGCGGAAGAGAAGGCCGGCATGAGGGCCGCCATCGCCTTGGTCGCCTGTTCCTGGGCCAGATTGAACTGCTTGGAGACCGCCTCCATCGCCGCACCGTTCTGCGCCTGCATCATCATGTCGAAGAGTGGCAGCATCGTAGTCCCTTTCCCGGAATGGCAAGCCGTATCGCTTCGCCACTATAGCCTGAAAAGGTCGCACGCAAACGGCTTTTTCATCGTTTCAATATGTTCGCGTGAACTAACCCATCGCGCGATCAGTATTGATATTCCTCGAAAACCGGCTCGACCGAGCCATTCCAGCGGCCGCGGTAAAGCATGAGCAGGTCGTCAGCGAGAGTGGCCTTCTTGGCCAGCACTTCTTCGAGCGGCGCAAGGAAGACGCTTTCGTCCTGGCCGTCGCCATTGAGGCGTCCGCGCGATTTCAATCCGTCGCGCGAAATGCCGACGACATCGCGGGCGATGTCCAGGAGCGGACGGCCCCGGAAATCCGCTTTCAGGCCTTCGACCGGCACTGCGTTTCTAAGCGTATCGACCTCGGCGAAGCCCCAATCCTTGGTCAGCCGGTCCGCGGCCTCGAGCGCCGCGTCGTCATAGAGAAGCCCCACCCAGAACGCCGGCAGCGCGCAGATACGCCGCCACGGACCGCCGTCGGCGCCGCGCATCTCGAGGAAGCGCTTCAGGCGCACGTCCGGAAAGAGCGTCGAGAGATGGTTGGTCCAGTCGCCCATGGTCGGCTCCCAGGCGGCAATCTCGCCCTTGAGCGCTCCGTTCATGAACTGGCGGAAGGTGACATGCGTACAGTCGTGATAGCGCCCGTCGCGCACGATGAAGTACATCGGCACGTCGAGCGCCCACGCGACATAGTCGCTGAAACCGAAATCTTCGCGGAAGGTGAAATCGAGAAGACCGGAACGGCGGTTGTCCGTGTCGCGCCAGATATCGCCACGCCAGGAGACAAGTCCGTTGGGCTTGCTTTCGGTGAAGGGCGAAGAGGCAAAGAGCGCGGTTGCGAGCGACTGCAGCTTCATCGACACCCGCATCTTGCGACGCATGTCGTCTTCCGAGGAGAAGTCGAGGTTCACCTGGATCGTGCAGGTGCGGTACATCATGTCGAGCCCCTTCGTGCCGACCTTCGGCATATAGCGGGTCATGATGTCGTAGCGCGACTTCGGCATGCGCGGCGTCTCGGCGAGCGTCCATTTCGGGCTGCCGCCGATGCCGAGGAAGCGGATACCCATCGGTTCGGCGATTTCACGCACGGTCGCGAGATGCTGGTTCGATTCCTTGCAGGTCTGATGGATGGTTTCGAGCGGCGCGCCCGAGAGCTCGAACTGACCGCCGGGCTCGATCGAGATGGCGCCCATGCCGGACGGCTCGGCAAGCCCGATGATGTGGCCGGCGTCGACGATTTCGTCCCAGCCGAGCTTGTCGCGCATGCCGGTCAAGAGAGCGGAGATGCTCGCATCGCCGAAATACGGCACGGGACTGTTGTCGGCGCGGAAGAACGCGAATTTCTCATGCTCGGTGCCGATGCGGAATCGCTCCGTCGGCTTGGCGCCTTCGGCGAGATAACCGGTCAGTTCCGAGACCGAAGAGAGCGGAGTCTGGTCGGTGGTGTCGCGCGCCATGGGAATACCTTAAATGCTAGGGACGGCCCGCGAAGATCGCAGCCCAACTGGTAGGGTGATTGACGCGGATTGAGGTACGGTGCAAGTGAATTTCTTTCAAGGGCGGTTCAAAAAAATAGGCCCTTGTGTGGCCTGATTGCCAGCCCTCAATTCCAGTCGCCGATTGCGGCCTGGATGATCGCCATCGCCGCGACCGCTGCCGTATCGGCGCGCAGGATGCGAGGGCCGAGCGGGATCGCGGTGACGAAATCGAGGCTTCGCAGCAGCTGGCGTTCGGCTTCCGAAAAACCGCCCTCCGGTCCGACCAGCAGTGCGAGCTTCCGCTCCTTGATGGTTTGCAAAATGGGCAGCGGGTTTTGTCCGGCGTCGCCCTCGTCGCAATAGATGATGTGGCGATCCCTGGGCCAGCGCTCGAGAAGATCGGCAAGCCTCTCGGGCTCGGCTACATCAGGAATGCTAAGAATGCCGCACTGCTCGGCCGCCTCGACGACATTTGACCTCAGCTTGTCGATATTGGTGATCTTGCCCTGCACGTGCTGCGTCATCACCGGCTGCAGAAGGCCGGCGCCCATCTCGACGGCCTTCTGCACCAGATAGTCGAGGCGGCCGACCTTGAGCGGGGCGAAGAGATAGTGAAGATCGGCCGGTGCTGGCTGGGGCCGCGTTTGTTCTGACGGCTTCAGCAGGATTCGCTTGCGGCTCGGAAAGGAGATGCTTGCCGCCCACTCGCCATCGCGGCCGTTGAAGACAAGGATGTCCGCGCCGTCGTCCAACCTGAGCACGTTGGCGAGATAGTTGAACTGGTCGGCATTAGCCTCGATGCCGACCCCGCCGACGATGTCGCTCGACACGAATAACCGCTGCATCCGGAAATTGGCGCGCATGCTCTACCCCTCACACAAAGAGCGCGACCATAGCCCAATAGACGATCGCCGCAAGCGTCGCCGAAACCGGCACCGTCACTATCCAGGCGGCGATGATGGTCATGAAATGCGAGCGCCGGACCAGCCGGCGGCGCCGGATCTCGTCGATGTTGCGCTCCTCCGGCTCCTCGATCTCCAGGTGCTCGGACTTGTGGCGCAGGTACGCAAGCCGTCGCTTTGAATGCGTGGTGTACCATTCACGGAAGAAGCCGACCCCGAAGACGGAGCCGACCGCCACATGCGTCGAGCTGACGGGCAGGCCGAGCGATGCGGCGACGATGACGGTCGAGGCCGCCGAGAGCGCCACGCAGTAGGCGCGCATGGGGTTGAGCTTGGTGATCTGCTCGCCGACGAGCCTGATCAGGCGCGGCCCGAAAAGTAGAAGGCCAACCGAGATGCCGCAAGCGCCAATCAACACCACCCACAAGGGAGCAGGGCCGCCCGGCGGCGCGACGAACTTCGATCCGCCGGCGCGCACGATCGCGGCCAGCGGACCGATGGCGTTTGCGACGTCGTTGGCACCGTGGGCGAACGAGAGGAGTGCCGCTGAACCGACCAGCGGCAGGCGAAAGAGCGTGCGCAGCGCGCTGTTCTTGTTGTCGAGACCCACCGATTGCCTGATGACCAGCGGCCGGGCGATCAGCCATGCCGCCAGCCCGACACCCAGGCCGATCAAGGCCTTGGCCGAGCCGGATAGGTTCTCCGCAGGCGTCGTCTGCACCAGAATATAGGTCGCGAAGATCCCGGCCATCACCCCCATCAGAACGGGAATCCAGTATTTGGCGCCGGCGATCTTGTCTTCGCGGTAGATGATGAAAGTCTTGATGAAGAAGAGGAAGAGCGCTGCCAGCGCGCCGGCGAGGATAGGCGTTACGACCCAGGCCGAGGAGATCGCCAGCATCACGTGCCAGTTCACGAGGCCCGGCCCTGAAGACGCGATCCCGGCTCCAACGACGGCGCCCACGATCGCATGCGTCGTCGAGACGGGAGCCTTCAGCCAAGTGGCAAGGTTGATCCAGATCGCGGCCGACAGCAACGCGGCCATCATCAGCCAGGTAAGCTTTCCGGTGTTGGCAGCCTCGGTGACGTCGACAATATGCGAGGAGACCGTGGCGATGACCGGCCCGCCGGCAATGGTGGCGCCGAGGATTTCGCAAATCGCGGCCATGACGAGGGCGCTTGGAATGGTGATCGCGCGGGCGCCGACGGCTGCGCCGACATTGTTGGCGACGTCCTTGGCGCCGATGTTGAGCGCCATATAGCCGGCGAGCGCCGTTGCGGCCACCGTCAGCGTCACGCGCGGGCGATCCAGCACGTAGAAGCCGGCGAAAAGCATGGCAAGCCCGAGGAAGATCAGGGCGATGCCGGGAGCGACGAGTGGGCGGGTGACATAGCGGATCGTGTCCTCGACATGGGTGAGCTTGTCGAGGTCCTTGTCGAGCGTAGGCTTCGTCAGTCGCGCCGGCCGATCAGGCATTCCATTCCTTCTGTCGCGAATCCCGCGCCCTCGCAGATCGAGCGGTGAGCGCGCTGCCGCACAATTCATTCTTAAATCAATTGCGCCGCCAAAGGCATAGGCCACGGTCTCGCCCGGGCGTTCATCCACAAGAGACGGGGTTTTATCGCGAAAGAAGAAGAATGGCGATGGCGTGTGCCATCGGCGTCGGGGTCATACTTCCTGCTGGACGTCTTTCCCGGCCCGAGCCGCGCGGTCGGCCATCCGGCGCGCGAAGGCGTCGATCATCTGGCGCAGCCCCGGTTCCTGCACGCGGGTCGCGGCTTCCGTCGGGGAGATCCATTCGAGCGTGCGTTCGCCCTTTTCCTTGAAGTTCTTGGCCTGGCCGGTGACCTCGAGAGCATAGACCTGAACCTGGCATTCGAGCTTGACGCCATTCTTCATCGTCTTGCCATAGCCGAAGGTGCCGAGAGGCTCGGCCTCGATCGTCCCGCGAACGCCGGCTTCCTCCAAGGCTTCCTGTGCGGCCACTTCGTGCGACAGCTTGCCCGGCATCGGCCAACCCTTGGGAATGACCCAGCGGCCGGTGTCGCGGCTGGTCATCAGCATCAGCTCCAATTCGCCCGTCTTCTTTTTGACCCGATAGCAGAGCGCGGCATACTGCTGTCGCGGCGGTCGCCGGAACATCAGCTGCACATCACTCGCCAAACGGGTAAGTAGGGTCAATCGGGCACCTGCGCATCTCTTCGAGAGAATCGCTCTCAATATATGTATTGTAATGGAAACTTGCGTCATTCTTGCGTGCGAAACAGCGCACAGGCACAATTTTGTATAATCGCTTGATAGGCACCAGTAGCGCCGATTTACGTCCGATTTGCGCCGTAGCTTACCTTATTTGCGACTTGGATTCACTTCCACCAATGGGCGAGGTACCGGCATGCGGCATATTGTTCTCACGATCCTTATTCCCTGACCGCGTTTCCTTCGCTAAGGATGGGGCTGACGTTCCACATGCGGGCTTGAGGGGACCAACTGCATGCCGAATGGGCATTTCGCTTTTCCGCCGGCGCCAGATCGGGCGCGGGCGCTCGGGGAGATCCATGCCAGGCCCTACGCGCTGGTGTCGTCTCCACGGGTTATTTTCCAGCTTGCCTTCATGATGGACGGCGGTTCTGCGGTGCACCACGCCGTGATATCGGAGCTGTCACGCGCGCGTGGCGTGGCGCCGCCGGAAAAAGACGCGCGCCATCACGCGATGCCGTGGGGGCAGGGCACGCTTCGGTGGGAACGGCATACGGAATTTTCGACGTGGTTCTGGGACGGGCCGCCGCCGGAGCATTTCGGCGACGAGGTGGCGGTGCATCCCTTCGGCGGCGGCTTTTCTCCGCCTGGCATGCTGGTTTCAGGCATTCGGCTGGAGATCCGCCCGGAAGGCAAGGCGCGCGACGAAGCCGTCGCCATCTTCGATCCGGCAAGCCTCTGTTGCAGCGACACCAAGAACGGGCAGGCGGCGATCCTCACCGATTTCCGCCAGAACGGCGACGGCCTCACGCAGATCCTTCTGATCGACCGGGGCCTGACCGAGGCGGGGCGCGGCGCTCTGGTCCAGCGCCTTCTCGATATCGAAACCTATCGCACGCTCGCCATGCTCGGGTTGCCGCTCGCCCAGACGCTCTCGCCGGAAATCCGGCGGATCGAGGACGGGTTGACGGCGATCACCCAGCGCATGCGCGACTATGCCCGCGACGAGGCCGACGAGATGCTCGGCGAGATCACGCGGCTTGCGGCGGAACTCGAGGCCAACGCCGCGCTCAGCCTCTATCGGTTCGGCGCCAGCCGCGCCTATGACGGCATCGTCAGCGAACGGGTCGCGATGCTCGCCGAGGCCGCCATGCCCGGCTACGAAACGCTTGGCTCCTTTCTGGAAAGGCGTTTGGCGCCTGCCATGCGCACCTGCCAATCCGTCGAGGAGCGTCAGGAGAACCTGTCGCGCAAGCTCACCCGTGCGACGAGCCTCGTGCGCAGCTGGATCGACGTCGAGCTGGAACGGCAGAATTCCGAGCTTCTCGCATCCATGGACCGCCGCGCCAATCTGCAGCTTCGCCTGCAGCAGACGGTGGAGGGCCTGTCGGTCGCCGCGATCTCCTACTATGTCATCGGCCTTCTGGCGCACGTTGCCGAAGGCATCGGCCACGACGTCATCCCCATAGAGCCGCCCGTTCTCACCGCCATGGCTGTTCCCTTGGTGGTGCTCACCGTCTGGCTGGTCATGCGCCGTATCCGCAAACGCCACGTCGAGGAGCACTAAGCAATTCCAGGAAAAGTGTGAAACGGTTTTCCGTCCGGAATTGCGTGAAAACAAAAAGGATAGAGCCGGTCTGCGATTCAAGGAAAAGCAGATGTGCTGTAGCTAATTCCTACCGCTCCCAGTAGGGAACGGGGCCGTAGAGATCCGTGAGATAGTCGATGAAGAGGCGTATCTTCGCCGGCAGGAACTGGCGGCTCGGGTAGACGGCCGAAAGCGCCACTCCCCGGGAGCCTTCATAAGCCGGCAGGACCTGCACGAGCTGCCCGGACTTGAGTTCCGGGCCAATGTCCCAGGTAGAGCGGAGCGCAATACCCTGGCCGGCAATCACCGCTTCGCGGATCACCTCGCTGGAATTGGTGACGAGACGGCCCATGGGCTTGATCGTCATTGCGCCGTTCGGCCCTTCCAGCCGCCAGACGTCGTTGTTGTGCGGCGGCAGGCAAATGTGGCGGCGCAGATCCTCGACGTCTTCAGGCGCGCCGTGGGCGGCGATATACTCCGGCGAGGCGCAGAGGATGCGGCGAACCGGCGCCAATCGTCGCGCCACGAGGCTCGAATCGGTGAGTTCCGCGATGCGGATGGCGAGATCGAAGCCGCCGCCGATGATATCGGTGAGCGCATCGCTCAGCACGAGATTGACGGAGAGATCCGGATGGGCGTCCATGAAGCTCTTCAAATGCGGGGCGACGTGCATGCGCCCGAAGGAGGTCGGCGCCGAGATTTTTAGCGTGCCCTGCATCTCGGTCGAGCGGCCGGCGATATAGGCTTCGGCCTCCTCAAGTCCTGCCAGAACGGCAAGCACGCGGTCGTAAAAGCCCTGGCCGGCCTCAGTCAGCGAGATCTGCCGCGTCGTGCGCTGCAAGAGGCGGGCGCCGAGGCGAACTTCAAGACGCTTGATGCGCTTGGAAATAACGGCCGGCGACAGGCCGAGCGCCCGGCCGGCAAGCGACATGCTGCCGGCGGATACGACGCTTGCGAATATTTCGAGATCGCCGAGGTTCGTCATGCGCTGCGTTTCACTTTTTCCCTTTAGGCATAAGTGCTTAGCATTTGCGCCCGTGAAGCGAAAGTGCTAGGCCTTGGGTAATGGGAAACTGCGCGGACGAGCCCGCCGAGGAGGACGCCATGGCCGAGGCCATACCGTTTCTGGCGCCGCGCGCCGAGGTGCTGGCGCGCCGGGCGGAGATCGTTGCCGATCTCATTGATCTGCTGCCGCCGGAATGTCTCGTGCACGAGCCGCGCGAACTTATGCCCTTCGAGACCGACGCTTTCGTTTCCTACCGGCGGCTGCCGCTTGCCGTCGCGCTGCCGCGCTCCACGGCCGAGGTCGCGGCAGTCATGAAATATTGCCATCGCTACGGCGTTCCCGTCGTGCCGCGCGGCGCCGGCACGTCGCTTTCGGGCGGCGCGATCCCTCAGGAGGATGCGGTCGTTCTCGGACTGTCCAAGATGAACCGTATTGTCGACATCGATCTTGCCAACCGCACCGTGACCGTCCAGGCGGGCGTGACCAATCTCTCCATTTCGGATGCCGTCTCGGCGGACGGTTTCTTCTATGCGCCCGATCCGAGCTCCCAGCTTGCCTGCACGATCGGGGGCAATATCGGCATGAATTCCGGGGGCGCGCACTGCCTGAAATACGGTGTAACCACGAACAATCTGCTCGGCGTGAAGATGGTGCTCGCCGACGGCGTCGTGATCGAGCTCGGCGGAAAGGCGCTCGATGCGGCGGGCTATGATTTGCTCGGCCTCGTCTGCGGCTCGGAAGGCCAGCTCGGTGTCGTCACCGAGGCCACCGTACGGCTCATCGCCAAGCCGGAAGGCGCGCGGCCGGTGCTCTTCGGCTTTGACACTTCGGAAGACGCCGGCGCCTGCGTCGCTGATGTAATTGCCGCCGGCATCATTCCCGTTGCGATCGAATTCATGGACAAGCCCGCGATCGAGATCTGCGAAGCCTTCGCCAAGGCCGGCTATCCGCTTGACGTCGGCGCGCTGTTGATCGTCGAGGTCGAGGGTTCCGAGAGCGAGATGGATGCGATGCTTGCCGACATCGTGGCGATCGCCCGCCGGCACGGTGTCAAAGTGGTGCGCGAATGCCAGTCGGCGACCGAAGCGGCGCTGATCTGGAAGGGCCGCAAATCCGCCTTCGGCGCGACGGGTCGCATCGCCGACTATATCTGCATGGACGGCACGGTGCCGCTCAGCCAGCTTTCGCATGTGTTGAAAAGGACCGCGGAGATTGTCGATCACTATGGCCTGAGGGTCGCCAACGTCTTTCACGCCGGGGACGGCAACATGCATCCGCTGATCTTGTTCAACGCCAACGATCCCACCGAATCGGCAAATGCGGAAGCTGCCGGCATGGATATCCTAAGGCTCTGCGTCGATGTCGGCGGCTGTCTCACTGGCGAGCACGGGGTTGGCATCGAGAAACGGGACCTGATGCGGCATCAATATGCCGACGTCGATCTCGCTCAGATGATGGCGGTGCGCGCGGCGTTCGATCCCGGCTGGATCCTCAATCCGTCCAAGGTGTTCCCGCTCGACGGGCGGAATGCCGCATGAGCGACTTCATACCGGCAACAGAGGCGGAGGCGGGCGCGATCGTGCGTGATCATGCCGCGCGTCGTGCGCCGCTTGCGGTTTTTGGCGGCAATACGCGGCGAGGCTTCGGCAATGCGGTCGCGGCGGAGGCGACGCTGCGCTCGACGGGGCTCTCCGGCATCGTCGCCTATAATCCCGGTGAGATGGTGATGACCGTCAAGGCCGGCACACCGGTCTCCGTGGTCGAGGCCGCACTTGGCGAAGGCGGGCAGATGATGGCGTTCGAACCCGCCGACCATCGCCCGCTGATGGCGACCGAGAGCGAGCCGACCATCGGCGGTGTCTTTGCAGCCAATGTTTCCGGCCCGCGTCGTTTCGTGGCGGGCGCTGCGCGCGACAGCCTGCTCGGCGTGCGCTTCGTCAACGGCCGAGGCGAGATCGTCAAGGCCGGCGGCCGCGTGATGAAGAACGTCACAGGCCTCGATCTCGCCAAGCTGATGGCGGGCTCGCACGGCACACTCGGGCTCATCACCGAAGTAACCTTTCGCGCGCCGCCGCGCCCGAAGACCGAGGAAACCGTGGTGGTCTCCGGCTTGAATGACGCCGAGGCCGCAGGGATCATGGCAGCAGTGATGGCGTTGCCGGTCGAGGTGTCTGGCGCGGCGCATCTGCCGCTGACGGTCGCCTGGAAATTCCTTGGCGGCAGTCTGCCCGAAGGTGAGGCGACCGTGCTTCGCATCGAAGGCTTGCCCGGCTCCGTCGAGGCGCGGGCGAAGAAGCTTTCCGACGCCATGGGGCGGATGGGCGGCGTAAACCGCTTGGACACGGACAGCAGCTCCCGTCTTTGGCGGGAAATCCGGGATGTTCTGCCCTTTGCCGATGGCACGGAGCGGCCGGTCTGGCGCGTCTCGATGGCGCCCGGCATAGCTCACCAGCTGGTCGCGGCGCTGAGGTTGGAAGTGGGCGTCGATGCCTTCTACGACTGGCAGGGCGGTCTCGTGTGGCTGCGAATGGAAGCCGAACCGGATGGCGATCTCGTGCGGCGCTTCATCCATGCGCTTGGCGGCGGCCACGCGACGCTGCTGCGAGCTTCTTCGACGGCCAGGGCGGCCAGCGCCTCCTTCCAGCCGCAGCCCGAGGCGGTGGCGCTTCTGTCCCGCCGGGTCAAGGAGAGCATCGATCCGGACGGCATCTTCAATCCGGGGAAGATGGGACCATGACGGATTTCGCAATGTGGTACCCCCCTCTGCCCTGCCGGGCATCTCCCCCTCAAGGGGAGAGATCGGCTGGAGGCCATGCCGACTTTCCAATCTCCCCCGTTGTGAGAAAGATGTCACGAAGGGACGGCGCGGGGTATGAACCCGCGCGGACGGAGCCCGCATAGATGCAGACCAATTTCACCCCCGAACAGCTTGCCGATCCGCATGTGGCGGAATCCGAAAAGATCCTGCGCCGCTGCGTGCATTGCGGCTTCTGCACCGCGACCTGTCCGACCTATGTGACGCTCGGCAACGAGCTCGATAGCCCGCGAGGGCGCATCTACCTCATCAAGGACATGCTGGAAAACGGCAGGCCGGCGGATGCCGAGGTCGTCACCCATATCGACCGCTGCCTGTCCTGCCTTGCCTGCGTCACCACCTGTCCGTCGGGCGTGGACTACATGCATCTGGTCGACCACGCCCGCGCCCATATCGAGCAAACATATCGGCGACCGGTGATGGACCGGCTGACGCGAAACCTGCTGGCGGCGGTGCTGCCCTATCCCGGCCGGTTTCGTCTGGCGCTGAAACTCGCAGCGCTTAGCCGGCCGTTCAGGGGGCTCGTCCGGCGCATACCGGCGCTGAAAGCATTTGCGGCAATGCTCGATCTTGCGCCGCGCACGCTGCCGCCGCGGTTGCCATTCTCACGCCCAGGCACGCATGCGCCGGAGATGGCCAAGCGTGGGCGCGTTGCGATCCTATCCGGCTGCGCGCAGCCGGTGCTCGACCCGGCGATCAACGCGGCGACGATCCGGCTGCTGACGCGGCTCGGCATCGAGGTCGTCGTGCCGGAAGGGGAGGTCTGCTGCGGCGCGCTCGTGCATCACATGGGTCGGGAGGAGCAGGCGCTCGCCAACGCGCGCATAAATGTGGACGTCTGGCTGCGCGAGATCGAGGCAGGCGGGCTCGATGCGATCATCATCACCGCGTCCGGCTGCGGCACGACGATCAAGGACTATGGCCATATGCTGCGGCTCGACCCGGCCTATGCGCAAAAGGCAGCGCGTGTCTCGTCGCTTACCAAGGATATTACGGAATATCTGGCAAGCCTCGACTTGCCGGCGCAAATGCCGAAGGGCATTGCCGTCGCCTATCATTCGGCATGCTCGATGCAGCATGGGCAGAAGATCGTTGCCGCGCCAAAGCAGCTCTTGAAGGCGGCGGGGTTCACCGTTCGCGACCCGGCCGAGGGACATCTCTGCTGCGGCTCCGCCGGCACCTACAACATCATGCAGCCAGAGATTTCCGCCGAGCTCAAGGCGCGCAAGGTGCGCAATATCGAGGCAACGAAAGCGGACGTGATCGCGACCGGCAACATCGGCTGCATCACGCAGATCGCCAACGGCACGACGCTGCCTATCCTACACACGGTCGAGCTCCTCGACTGGGCCTACGGCGGCAACGTCCCGGAAAAGTTGGGAAATATGTCTTCCGTCCAAAATCATGTAAAAACAAATAGATAGAGCGTTTTTGCGAAAAGCAGAAACGCTCTATCTGGTAGGCGCACCTTGGTGCGTTGTCGTCAGAAGTGGAACGAAACGCCGAAGTTGATGGCGTTGGTGAAGACGTTGGTCTTCAGGGACTGGCCGCTGTCGATCGGGACGTTGTCGACGAAGGAATAGTTGCCCTTATATTCGATGAACGACGACCAATGCTTGGTGAACTGGTAGCTGATGCCGGCCTGGGCCTGCAGCGTGGCGCCGCCGAACTCGTAGTCGAAGGTCGTGCCCGATGCGCGCGTCACCTCGACGTGCGGTATGTTGACGCCGACGCCGGCGCCGACATAGGGCGTCCACTTGCGGCTCGGATCCTGGAAGCGGTAAAGCGCGTTCAGGGTCACGAGATTGAGGCCGTCGGTAAATTCGAAATGCGTCCAATCCGGCGGCGTGTTGTCGAGATTGCCGTAGACTTTGGCGTGGGTGTAGTCGAGCGAGACGCCCCAGTTCGGCTGATTGAGTTCGTCAAGCCACCAGATGCCGCGGGCGCCCCAGTAAAGCGGGTTGCTGAACGACTTGCCGGACCAGTCCGGGTCGAAGGAGGTACCGTCCGAGATCTTCACGTCGTTGCCGGTCGCTTCCTGGGCGCCGCCGTAAATGGAAATCTGCATCTCAGCGGAGGCGCTGCCGGCCGCCAGTGCGAGGGCGGCGAAAGCCGTGCCAGCCAGGAGTGAACGAGAGGCGCGGAACATGGAATGCATAGTAGACCCCCAATGGCGATGGCATGTATTTTTGGATGGCTTTCGCGACGCCCTACTGCAAGGCGCATAAGCCATCTGACTCGGCCCCGTGATTCAGTACGAGCGATTCCTGACACGAAACTGAACGAGCCGGCCGCATGGCCGGCTCGTCAAATGGTTTCGCGACAGGTGTGGCGTATGTGCCATAGTTCGAATATCTAATGCAGATCAGCCGCCGAACATCGTACGCAAGAGGTCGATGCCGCGGTCCTCGTAGCTGATCTCTCCCTGCTTGTTGCCCGGACCAACGACGACGACCTTGGTGCCGACCGGGGCGCGGTCGTAGAGGTCGGTGACGTCCTGGTTCATCATGCGGATGCAGCCGGACGACATGTTCAGCCCGATGGTCCAGGGCTGATTGGTGCCGTGGATGCGGAACACCGTGTCGTGACCGTTCTGATAGAGATACATGGCGCGCGCGCCGAGCGGATTGTCCTCGCCGCCAGCCTGAGTGGGAGGCAGCTTGTGGCCAGCCTTCGCCTCGCGTGCCCGCATCTCCGGCGGCGGCGTCCAGACCGGCCATTCGGATTTGCGGCCGATCTTGACGATGCCCGACCAGCCGAAGCCCTCGCGGCCGACGCCGATGCCGTAGCGCGTGGCGCGGTCATCTCCTTCGACGTAGTAGAGATATTTGTGGTTCGTATCGACGATGATCGTGCCCGGTGCCTCGTCGGTCACCAGCTTGACGAGCCGGCGCTTGAATTGCGGTTTTATGATCGTGGTCCGGGATACGCCGCGCACCGCGTCGGTCGCGGTAGCCGGTCCGGAAGTGCCATTAACGGTGCTCGCCTCGGCGGCTGTCACCACAAAAGATATGGCGACGGCCGCCACGGCCGTCACCTTCAACAAAGAATGCATAAATGAGTCCCCTCAGAGCCTGAATGAGGACAGAGGCTAACGAAACTTTGCCCGCATTCAAGAGGAAGGTCGCCCGCTTACACATTTTTAATCGCGCAAGCGGTGCTAAATGAGATGATTGCTGCCTAAAGTTGATTAAATCACATCACGATGACGCGCGTTCCAACTTTCACGCGATCGAAGAGGTCGACAACATCCTCGTTGCGCATGCGGATGCAGCCCGAAGAAACCGCGTAGCCGATCGTCCAGGGTGCGTTGGTGCCATGGATACGGTAGAGCGTCGAGCCGAGATACATGGCGCGCGCGCCAAGCGGATTGTCCATACCGCCATTCATATGGGCCGGGAGATAGTGACCCCTGGCCGCCTCGCGGCTCAGCATTTCGCTGGGCGGGTTCCAATCCGGCCATTCCTGCTTGCGGGTGACGGAGTGGGCACCGGCCCATTCGAAGCCGGGCTTTCCAACCCCGACGCCGTAGCGGCGTGCCTTGCCGCCGTCCATTACGAGATAGAGCAGACGGTTGTTGGTGTCGATGACGATCGTGCCCGGCTTCTCCTTGGTCTGGTAGCTGACCATCTGGGGGAGGAATTGCGGATCGAGGGTGGAGCGAACGGCAGGGCGAACGACCGAGGCCGGCTGCAGGGCGCCACGCTCAAACAGTCCGCGCGGACGGGTGACGGTGCGCACTGCCGCGCCTGGATAGACGACCGGCTGCACGGTTCCCCCGAGCTGCATCACCCAGGGTGCGGTGAGGTCTGGGCTGATGACCACCGGCGGACGCGCCTGATAACGGTCGTTGCCGAGTGCAGCGCCGGCCGAAAGGCCAATGACGCCAACGGCAAGCAGGAAGCGAAGTTTCTTCATCAGGCGGACTCTCTACTATTGGCCGAAGAGGATGAGGAGGGCGAGCGCCACGGCTCGTCCCTTGGCGGCATGCTGCCAGCCCCAAGCCAGCGAAATCGTAAATGTCCGTTCATGAAAATGCCGCGAAACAGATAAAGTTTTCGGCAAGGTTATCGCCCGGTTTGGAAAGATGGTTGTCGAATGGTAAATGCTAGGGCACACGGGGGCGAATCGCGCACATGAGCGGCACAGGCATCATTACCGGCGACGACGGCAAGGATCGCTGCTTCTGGCACGCCAATCTGCCCGAGTATCGCCGCTATCACGACGAGGAGTGGGGGCGCCCGGTCACCGACGATATTCGCCTCTTCGAAAAGATCTGCCTGGAGGGCTTTCAGTCGGGGCTCTCCTGGCTGACCATCCTGCGCAAGCGCGACAATTTTCGCGCCGCTTTCGCGGGCTTCGATTTCGACAGAGTGGCCATCTTCGATGATGTCGACATAGAGCGATGCCTCAGCGATATCGGCATCGTGCGGCATCGCGGCAAGATCGTTTCCACCATCAACAACGCCCGCCGCGCGATAGAGATGAGGAGAGAGTTCGGCTCGCTGGCCCACTATTTCTGGGGCAACGAGCCGAAGCCGGATGAGCGACCGGTGCGCGTCGATTATCCGACGCTCGCCGCCAACCCCACGACGCCGGCTTCCGTGCGTATTTCCAAGGACTTGAAGAAGCGGGGATGGACTTTCGTCGGCCCGACCACCATCTACGCATTCATGCAGGCGATGGGGCTTGTCAACGACCATATCGAAGGCTGCTACTGCCGCGCGGATGTCGAGACGATGCGAAAGGCGCTGGTGCGGCCATGATGGCAACGACAATTCGGCTATCGATGCTGGCGGCGCTGCTGATCGGAGAGGCCGCGGTGGCTGAGGACGCGCAGCAACTTCAGATCCCGGAGCTCGACCGCGGAGAGACGTTGGAAAAGCTCGGCTTTCCGGCCGTTACCGAAAGGCTGACCGGCTGGACCAAGTTCGGCAAGGGCAAGGTCTACACGCTGCCCGTCAAGGCCGGCCAGCATGTCAAAATTACCTTCGGCTCCAAGAGCCCTTATGCCTTCATGGCAATTTTCGACCTCGCTTCCAGCGACGACGAGGCATTTTTCGGCACCGACGAGGATGGCCTGACCGCCGACGTGACCGTCGAGGCCGACACGACCTGGCTGATCAAGCCCTATTATTCACGGGTAACGCGCAGACGCGGGTTGGGTGCGCCTTACTCGATCCTGATCGAGCCGCAAGCCGCCGGACCGGTACAGTCGCAGCCGGCAACTCAGCCGCAACCGCAGAAGCCCTCGCTCTTCCCGCCCCGGACGCCCGCTGCCAAGCAGTAGCGGGCCTTGTTTAGTCAATTGGTTCCGAGCAGATCCTGCTGCTTATCGAAGGTTGTCGATCAGGCCGCGCAACTCGCCAAGGTGATCGATCTTGCGAAAGCGCGGCGCCTCGCGCGGCTCTTCGACGTGCTCGATCACCCAGGTAAGCTCATGTGGCACGAAGACGCCGTAGCTGCCCGCGGCAATGGCCGGCACGACATCGGACTTCAGGGAGTTGCCGACCATCATCGCGCGTTCGGGCCCGTCTCCCACCTTCGAGAAGATGCGTCGATAGGTGACGGCGGTCTTGTCGGATACGATTTCCACCGCATCGAAGAGATCGCCGAGGCCAGATTGCGCCAGTTTGCGCTCCTGGTCGAAGAGGTCGCCCTTGGTGATCATCACCAGCAGGTAGTTTCCTGTCAGCGCTTCCAGCGTCTCGCGCACGTGCGGCAGCGTTTCGACCGGGTGGGCGAGCAGCTCTCGTCCGACGTCGAGGATCCGGGAAATGGTCTTTGCGGGAACATGACCTTCCGTAATCTCGATTGCAGTCTCGATCATCGACAGCGTGAAGCCCTTTATGCCGAAGCCGTAATGCCCAAGGTTACGTTTTTCGGCTTCCAGCAGCCGCTCGGAGACATGATCGCCCTCGGCATAGTCGGCAAGCAGCGCGGTGAAATGCCTTTCCGTCAGCCGGTAGAACTGCTCGTTCTGCCAAAGCGTGTCGTCTGCATCGAAGCCGATTGTGGTGAGTGGCCGCAGCGACATGACATCATCCTCATCCTACATAAGCATGGAAGGCGGAATCTAACGATCTTCCGCTTCCAGGCAAGACCATTTGCTCAGTCACGGCTGCGTGAGGTGAGAGCCCGACAGCGTTGAAATCCTGAGACCGCGCCATATGTGCAGTTGCCTCCCCCCAAGCGCTCGCCCCTCGGCGCGTGCCTTCCGCACATTTCAAAGACAAGGACATTCCAGCATGCGTTACAATCAACTTGGCAATACCGGCATGTTCGTTTCCGAGCTGTGCCTGGGCACGATGACGTTTGGCGAGGCGGCCGCCGGCTCCATGTGGGGCAGCATCGCCGACGTCGACCAGGCGGGTGCCGACCGGATCGTCGAGCGGTCGCTTGCAGCCGGCGTCAACTTCATCGACACCGCCGACGTCTATTCCGGCGGCGCCTCGGAGAAGCTGCTGGGGCAGGCGCTGAAGAACGTCGGCGTGCCGCGCAAGGACGTCGTCGTCGCCACCAAGGTCTACGGCGTCGTCGGCGACAAGCCGAACGATCGCGGCGCCTCGCGCGGGCACATCATGGATTCGATCCAGATGAGCCTCGATCGGCTGCAGACGGACTACGTCGATCTTTACCAGATCCACGCGACCGACGCGATCACCCCGATCGACGAGACGCTGCGTGCCTTCGACGATCTCGTCTCGCGCGGGCTGGTGCGCTATGTCGGCGTATCCAACTGGCAGGCCTGGCGAATCGCCAAGGCGCTCGGTGTTTCCGAACGACGTGGCTTTGCCCGTTTCGAGACCGTACAGGCCTATTATTCGATCGCCGGACGCGATCTCGAACGGGACATCGTTCCGATGATGGCGGAGGAGAAGCTGGGGCTGATGGTCTGGTCGCCGCTTGCAGGAGGCTTGCTTTCCGGAAAATACGGACCGGGAGCACCGGGCAACGGCGAGGGCCGCCGCGCCAGTTTCGATTTCCCGCCGGTCGACAAGGATCGCGGCTGGGCTTGCGTCGCGGCGATGCGCGAGGTCGCGTCCAAGCATGGCGCGAGCGTTGCCGAAGTCGCGCTCGCCTGGATCCTCGCCAAGCCCTTCGTCACCAGCGTCATCATCGGCGCCAAGCGCATCGATCAACTCGATCAGAATCTGGCGGCGGTGAAGCTTAGGCTCGACGCCGAGGATATGGCGAAGCTGGACGATGTCAGCGCGCTTCCGCCGGAATATCCCGGGTGGATGCTGAGCCGGCAGGGTACCGCCCGCCGCCCGGAGCCGTTCGAGCCGAAGGGCTGAGCGGCCTAAGGCCGAGAGCTGCTGCGGCATCTCAAACTGCTGCAGCATCCTTCGCGTCTCCGAGGAGACGTACGGCGCAGCGGCTTTGGCCGCTCATCACTTGCCGTGCTTCTTCAACCAGGCGTTCATGTCCTTGATTTCGGCTTCCTGCGCTTTGATCACCGCCTCGGCGAGCTTGCGCATGGTGGGATCCTTGCCGTACTGCAGCTCGATCTTCGCCATGTCGATCGCGCCCTGATGATGAGCGATCATGCCACGGGCGAAATCGCTGTCCGCGTCGCCGCTGTAATGGATCATCATATTTTCGTGCATCGTCGCATTGGCCTTGGCGAACGCCTGGCTTGAAGGCCCCTGGTCGCCCATCGGCTTGCTCATATCCATGTCAGACATGTCTTCGGCAAGGGCGGGAACAGCGAGTGCTAGAGCAAGCGCGGCTACGGCAATTGTCAATCTTAGAAGCATGAGAATCCTTTCCACATGTAGCAATGCACGACGAGCAGGCTTCTGGTGACCGCTTTCAAAGCTTCGCCGCCTTGCGCAACGCATCGTTGATGCGGCCTTGCCAGCCTTTGCCGGTCGCCTTGAAAGCGTCGATGACGTCTGGATCCAGCCGCAAGGAGATCTGCCGTTTCGGCCTTTCGGCCGCCGGCCTGCCACGCGCGCGGCGTATGCTTTCGGCAAGCTCCGGAAAAACATCAGCAAAGGTCCGGGCATTCTTGAAGTCTTCTTCGGTCCATTCGGGATTATCGGAGACATCGCCCCAATCTTCCTTGGTGTAGCCGCGGCCCTCTTGAAACACAGTCCGAGCGTCAATTTTCTTTGTCGGCATTCAGCAGCCTCCGTTCCGTCCTGGAATATATCACCCCGCCTGTTGCCGCACTATCCTTCGCGCTTGCCGCTGCTTACCCGATCCGCTAGGAAACCCAGACATTTATTGAAGCGGACGCCAGACAAAATGAACGACAAGCCGAAGAAACCGCAAAAGCTCAGAGCCCGCCTGCCGCGCGGTTTCGTCGACCGGACGGCTGCCGATATCCGCGCCGCCAACGAGATGATCGAGACGATCCGGCGGGTCTACGAGCATTACGGCTTCGATCCCATCGAAACCCCGCTGTTCGAGTATACCGATGCGCTGGGGAAATTCCTGCCCGATGCCGACCGTCCGAACGAGGGCGTTTTCTCGCTGCAGGACGACGACGAGCAGTGGATGAGCCTGCGCTACGACCTGACCGCGCCGCTCGCCCGCCACGTCGCGGAGAATTTCAACGATATTCAGCTGCCTTACCGCACCTATCGCGCCGGTTACGTCTTTCGCAACGAGAAGCCGGGTCCGGGTCGCTTCCGCCAGTTCATGCAGTTCGATGCCGATACCGTCGGCGCACCGGGCGTCCAGGCGGATGCCGAGATGTGCATGATGATGGCCGACACGCTCGAAGCCCTTGGGATCGCGCGCGGCGACTACATCATTCGCGTCAACAACCGCAAAGTCCTCGACGGTGTTCTCGAAGCGATCGGGCTCGGGGGCGACGACAAGTCCGCACAGCGGCTGAACGTGTTGCGCGCCATCGACAAGCTCGACAAGTTCGGGCCGGAGGGCGTGGCGCTGCTGCTCGGCCCCGGCCGCAAGGACGAGTCGGGCGACTTCACCAAGGGTGCCGGCCTCGACCAGGCGCAGATCGACAAGGTGCTCTTCTTCGTCGGCATCAAAAACTATGCCGAGAGCGCCGGGCAGCTGGCCGACCTCGTCTCCGGAACGTCGCGGGGCGGCGAGGGCGTCGACGAGCTGAATTTCATCGGTGCGCTGGTCACGAGCGCCGGCTACGGCGCCGACCGCATCAACATCGACCCTTCGGTGGTGCGCGGTCTCGAATACTATACCGGCCCGGTCTATGAGGCCGAACTTCTGTTTGATGTCACCAACGAGAAGGGCGAGAAGGTCGTTTTCGGCTCCGTCGGTGGCGGCGGGCGCTACGATGGGCTCGTCTCGCGCTTCATGGGGCAGCCGGTGCCGGCGACCGGCTTCTCAATCGGCGTATCGCGGCTGATGACGGCGTTGAAGAACCTCGGCAAGCTCGGCCAGGACGAGGTGATCGAGCCTGTATTGGTGACGGTGATGGACGGTGATGTCGGGGCCATGGGCCGCTACCAGCGCTTCACGCAGGACCTGCGCGCTGCCGGCATTCGCGCCGAAATGTACCAGGGCAACTGGAAGAAGTTCGGCAACCAGCTGAAATATGCCGACCGTCGCGGTTGCCCGATCGCCATCATCCAGGGCGGCGACGAGCGCGCGGAAGGCGTCGTCCAGATCAAGGACCTGATCGAAGGCAAGCGCCTGTCCGGCGAGATCGAGGACAACACCGCCTGGCGCGAGGCGCGCGTGGCGCAGGACGTCGTGCAGGAAGCCGACCTTGTCGCCAAGGTGAAGGAAATTCTCGCAGCCCAGGCGGAGGATCGGGCGAGGGCGGCGAATGCTTGATAGCTGGCCCCTTCTGTCATGCCGGACGTCTCCCCCACAAGGGGAGAATTGCTCGAAGGGGCAACCCACATGCCGCTGATCGGCCTCCCGAATTTCGCCGAAGAGCTGCTCGCCGAATTTTCGGCGCGCAACACCACGCGCGTCGACACGCCGGTCATCCAGCCGGCGGAACCGTTTCTCGACATGGCCGGCGAAGACTTGCGCCGGCGCATCTTCATGACGGAGAGCGAGACGGGCGCCAGCCTCTGCCTCCGCCCGGAGTTCACCATCCCCGTCTGCCTGCGCCACATCGAGACCGCGACCGGTACGCCGAAGCGCTATTCCTATCTCGGCGAGGTTTTTCGCCAGCGCCGCGGCGGCGGCAATGAGTTCTATCAGGCAGGCATCGAGGATCTGGGCGAGACGGAAACGTCTGATGCCGACGCCCGCGCGATCGGCGACGCGATAGGCATTCTGAAACGGCTGCTGCCGGGCCGGACGCTGTCGGTAACGCTCGGCGACCAGGCGGTGTTCGAAGCCGTGGTGCAGGCGCTCGGCCTGCCGTCCGGCTGGCAGAAGCGGCTCGTCCATGCCTTCGGCGACATGAAGCATCTGGAAGCGCTCCTGAAGCGCCTGTCGAGCCCGCGCCCCGTCACCGGCCTCGACCCGCTCGTGCTCGAACTGGTTGCGCGCGGAGACGAGGCGGCACTCGTTGCCCATATCGACGTGACGATGGAGGCGACCGGCTATTCGACCAATGCCAGCCGCTCGCCGCTGGAGATCGCGCGACGGCTGCGCGAAAAGCTCGTGCTCTCCGCGACGCGGCTCGACGATGCCGCGATGCTGGTGCTGAAGGAATTTCTATCGCTGTCCGTCCCGCTTTCCGAGGCCTCATCCGCGCTCGGCGGCTTCGCGGATGCCGCGGGGCTGAAACTGCAGGCGGCATTGACGCGCTTCGATGCGCGGGTGACGGCTCTTGTCGCGGCTGGCGTCGATCCGGCAGCGATCAATTATCGGGCCGCCTTCGGCCGTCCGCTCGACTACTATACCGGGCTTGTCTTCGAGGTTTCGGATGTCGACGGTTCGGTGCTCGCCGGCGGCGGACGGTTCGATCGGCTGTTGACCTTGCTCGGTGCGAAGCATCATATCCCGGCAGTCGGCTTTTCGCTCTGGCTCGACCGCATCGAAACGGCGAGGGCCGAAGCATGACCATCACCATTGCGCTGCCCTCCAAGGGCCGTATGAAGGAGGATGCTTCCGCCGTATTCGAACGCGCCGGCTTCAAGATCGTCGCCGTCGGCAACGACCGCTCCTATCGCGGCCGCATCGAGGGTCTTGATGACGTCGAGGTCGCCTTCCTGTCGGCCTCGGAGATTTCCCGCGAACTCGGCAGCGGCACGATCGATTTCGGAGTGACCGGCGAGGACCTCGTGCGCGAGGGACTGGCGGAAGCCGACCAGCGCGTCGAATTCTGCACCCCGCTCGGCTTCGGCCACGCCGACGTCGTGGTGGCGGTGCCGGAAATCTGGCTCGACGTCGACACGATGGCCGACCTCGGCGACGTCGCGGCGGATTTTCGTGCGCGGCGCGGCCGGCGCCTGGCGATCGCAACCAAGTATTGGCGGCTGACGCAGCAGTTCTTCTCCAGCCAGCACGGCATCCAACTCTATCGCATCGTCGAGAGCCTGGGGGCGACCGAAGGGGCGCCTGCCTCCGGCTCCGCCGACATCATCGTGGATATCACCTCGACGGGCTCGACGCTGAAAGCCAATCACCTGAAGGTGCTGTCGGATGGCGTGATCCTCAGCTCGCAGGCCTGTCTGATGCGCGCCCGCAAGGATGCGCACGAGAGCGACCCGATGGTGAGCCGCATCATCGATGCCGTTCGCTCCGCCCTCTGATCGCGAACCTTGCTTTATCCTGAAGACATGAAAAAGCCCGCCGTCCAGTGAGACGGCGGGTTGGCAATGCTTGGGAAAATATCTCGATCAGGCCGTTGCGTAGGCGCCGCGACGTGCGTCCAGCGACAGCGCGCCGGGGCCGTAGGTGGCGAGCAGGATGTAGGCGCCGGCGAGCGTGATGTTCTTCATGACCATGATCTGGTTGAGGATGTTCACCAGTTCCGTGCCGCTTGCGTAGGGCAGGTGGAAGGCGAGGCCGGTGAACACGCAGAAGACCGCAAGAGCCCAGCCGGCGATACGGGTCTGAAAGCCGACGAGAACGGCAAGGCCGGCAAGCAGCTCGAACAGGCCGGCGACATAGGCAAGCAGGCTTGCAGCCGGAAGGCCGGCGCCTGCGATCATGCCGGCGGTGCCGGCCGGATCGCTAAGCTTGCCGAAGCCGGACAGGATGAACATGAAGGAAAGGAGAATGCGGGCGATGAGAATGATGACGTTTGACATGTGGCTCTCCGTTTTGGCGAAACGCTCGAGGCGACGGGCGTCTTCTTGACCTCAATGTCGTTGATTCTGCCTCCTTTGAAAAGATAAACAATTGCGGACGATTTGTTCACTAATGGTGAACGCTGCGGGGCCAACGGAACACTTTTCCGTTACGCCGCTTTTCTTAGGCGCGACCAATGTGCATCTATCTGTGCCGCTCTAAGGTTTTGATTTAGCGCGGATCTTGTCCGAAAACCAAGGATGCGCTCTAAGGTATCCCGACCCCAACGACCAAGGAAAACCCATGGCTGATCTCTCCGCATTCCCCATCACGAAGCGCTGGCCCGCCAGCAATCCGGATGTCATCCAGCTCTATTCCCTGCCGACGCCGAACGGCGTGAAGATCTCGATCGCCTTGGAGGAGGCCGGCCTCGCCTACGAGCCGCATCTCATATCGTTCAACACGAACGACCAGAAATCACCCGAGTTCCTGTCCCTCAATCCGAACGGCCGCATCCCCGCCATCATCGATCCGAATGGGCCTGACGGCAGACCGATCGGCCTCTTCGAGTCGGGCGCCATCCTCGTCTACCTCGCGGAAAAAACAGGCAAGCTTATACCCGCCGACGCGCGCGGTCGCTACGAGACGCTTTGCTGGGTAATGTTTCAGATGGGCGGAGTGGGGCCGATGTTCGGCCAGTTCGGCCACTTCTTCAAGTTCGCGGCCGACAAGGTAGCCAACAACGCCTATCCCGTGGAGCGCTATCGTGACGAAACGAAGAGATTGCTCGGCGTCTTGGAAGAGCGCCTGGAAGGGCGTCAGTGGCTCATGGGTGATGACTATACGATCGCCGACATAGCGACGTTCCCCTGGGTGCGAGGCGTTGACGTCTTCTACGGCGGCCGGGACGTTCTGGGACTTGCGAACTTCCCGCGGGTGATGGATTGGGTTGCCCGCGCCGCGGCTAGACCCGCAAGCGAAAAGGGGCTGCATATCCCGGCGCGTGATTGAACCGCCCCGGCCTAACCGGCCTTGGGGATGCTCATTGCCGCAAACCTCCGTCGCAGAGCGCCGCTCTGCGCCGGCCCAATGGCGATCAGTGGCTGCCCGCTGAGCTTCCGGCATCCAGGGTGAAGCGCGGAAACAAAAAGACGCCGGTCATGCTGCCGGAATGTTTCGCTTCCGTGCCCATCGACTCGCCGATGCAGAAAAGCGGCTGGCGCTGTCCGTTCGGCCGTACCACGGTCGTCGAGAAACAGAACGACGACGATGTCGTCGCGGCCTGTTCGAACAGCTCGAGAATGCGGGCGCGATCATAGGTGTCGTAGCACCTGAGCAGGTTAAGCAGGCCGCATTCCGGAGAGGGAAGGCCATGCAGCATGGTGCTCAGATGGCCGAGCTTGATCACGCCGTTGGAAAGGTCGCCGACCCAGCCTTCGGATACGCAGAATCGTGATGCTGCGTCCTCGTCGCTGCTGACCGGCGGTGCTCCCAAGGCAAAAGGTATGGCGACATGCCCCTTGGCGATCTTAAACAAGATGTACCCCATTCGGCACGGTTGTGTCCCGCGCGCTTAAGTTCATTTTTGACTTCGACGTCGTGACGGGGGTGGATTGGCAGCGCCAGCGGAAAATCAATCGGTAGCTTCGGCTCGTGCCGAGTTACCTGACCTCGCGCCATTGCAACCATCGACCCCGGCCGCATGTTGCGACGGACCAAGGCGCAGGCGCTTCACGAAAACCTCGAAAGGCAAACCGCAACCGCGAGCGTATCGGTCTGACAGCAAGAGCCTGACGTTTGCCGACAGTCTCTCACCTATCGCTGAGCTAGGATTTATATGTTTTTCCATGGAAACGGCAATAGGAGATGCAGCCCGAAATAGAGAAATATTTTGTTGCACTAAAGTAGAGATGGCACTTAAGCGCCGCGAAAACTTTCAACGAAACCAAGGGGATGATTTCCAGCGCAAATCAGTATCCGTGAGACCTCGCGCTTCGACTTGCATTGCAGATTCCGAACAAAAAAACAGGGCGACCCGCGAGCCGCCCTGTTCTTAGTTTCAATGCCGGATTGATCAGACGTCCGGATAAGGCTGACGCCTTATCACATCATGTCCATTCCACCCATGCCGCCCATGCCGCCAGGCATGCCACCAGGGGCATCCTTCTTCGGCAGTTCGGCGATCATGGCTTCGGTGGTGATCAGCAGCGAAGCAACCGAAGCCGCATCCTGCAGAGCCGTACGAACGACCTTGACCGGGTCGACGATACCCATGGCGAACATGTCGCCGTATACGCCGGTCTGAGCGTTGTAGCCGAAGTTGTCCTCGTTCTTTTCGAGGATCTTGCCGACAACGATCGAAGCTTCGTCACCAGCGTTCTCGACGATCTGGCGGGCCGGAGACTGCAGAGCGCGGCGAACGATGTTGATGCCGGCGTCCTGGTCGTCGTTTTCACCCTTGACGGTGATCTTGGCGGAGGAGCGCAGCAGAGCCACGCCGCCGCCCGGTACGATGCCTTCCTGAACGGCAGCGCGCGTCGCGTTGAGGGCGTCGTCGATGCGGTCCTTCTTTTCCTTCACTTCGACTTCAGTCGAACCGCCGACGCGGATGACGGCAACGCCGCCAGCGAGCTTGGCAAGGCGTTCCTGCAGCTTCTCGCGGTCGTAGTCGGAGGTGGTTTCTTCGATCTGAGCCTTGATCTGGGCAACGCGGCCTTCGATGTCGGACTTGGCGCCTGCGCCGTCGACGATCGTGGTGTTTTCCTTCGAGATCGAAACCTTCTTGGAACGGCCGAGCATGTCGAGGGTGACCGACTCGAGCTTGATGCCGAGGTCTTCGGAGATGACAGTGCCGCCAGTCAGGATGGCGATGTCTTCGAGCATGGCCTTGCGGCGATCGCCGAAGCCCGGAGCCTTGACGGCAGCGATCTTGAGGCCGCCGCGCAGCTTGTTGACGACGAGGGTAGCGAGAGCTTCGCCTTCGACGTCTTCAGCGATGATGAGGAGCGGCTTGCCGGTCTGAACGACGGCTTCGAGAACCGGGAGCATCGCCTGCAGGTTCGAAAGCTTCTTCTCGTGGAGGAGAATGAAAGCGTCTTCGAGGTCGGCGATCATCTTTTCCGGGTTGGTTACGAAGTAGGGGCTGAGGTAGCCGCGGTCGAACTGCATGCCTTCGACGACTTCGAGTTCGGTTTCGGCGGTCTTGGCTTCTTCTACCGTGATGACGCCTTCGTTGCCGACCTTCTGCATGGCTTCAGCAATATCGAGACCGATCTGCTTTTCGCCGTTGGCGGAGATCGTGCCGACCTGGGCGACTTCTTCCGAAGTGTTGATCTTCTTGGCCTTGGCCTGGAGATCCTTGACGACTTCAGCAACGGCGAGATCGATGCCGCGCTTCAGGTCCATCGGGTTCATGCCGGCTGCAACAGCCTTGGCGCCTTCGCGAACGATGGCCTGGGCAAGAACGGTTGCGGTCGTGGTGCCGTCCCCGGCGATGTCGTTGGTCTTCGAAGCAACTTCGCGGACCATCTGGGCGCCCATGTTCTCGAACTTGTCTTCCAGTTCGATTTCCTTGGCGACGGAAACGCCGTCCTTGGTGATGCGCGGTGCGCCGAAGGACTTGTCGATGATGACGTTACGACCCTTCGGGCCGAGCGTTACCTTGACGGCGTCAGCGAGGATGTCGACGCCGCGCAGCATCTTTTCGCGGGCGGTGCGGCCGAATTTAATCTCTTTAGCTGCCATATTTGAAGCTCCTGAATTCGAATTGCGAGGGCGAAAGCCCGTCAGCTATGGAAAGCAGACCGGCTGATCAGCCGATGATGCCCATGATGTCGGCTTCCTTCATGATGAGAAGGTCTTCGCCGTTGATCTTGACTTCGGTGCCGGACCACTTGCCGAACAGAACGCGGTCGCCGACCTTGACGTCGAGAGCAACGATCTTGCCGGCTTCATCGCGCGCGCCAGAACCGACGGCGACGATTTCGCCTTCCTGCGGCTTTTCCTTGGCGGTGTCCGGAATGATAATGCCGCCCTTGGTCTTCTCTTCGGATTCAACGCGACGTACGACGACGCGGTCGTGAAGCGGGCGGAAATTGGTGCTTGCCATTGTCTAATCCCTCGATCAAATGACATTCACGGATCAGCGAGGATCCGTATGGGTCTGTGTTAGCACTCAGCTTTGGTGAGTGCTAGCGAGGGTGATGTAGAGACGGGTGGGGACCGAGTCAAGAATGACGGTCGCAAAAGTTTGTGCCGAGAGTATGAAGGCACGCCCGGATTTTTCCGTTTGAACGAGCTTCCCCCACCGAGCTTCAAGGAAGCGACCCGCGTCTTTGCGCGGATCGGCGTCCTGAGCTTCGGCGGTCCCGCCGGGCAGATCGCCTTGATGCACAAGCTGCTGGTCGACGAGCGGCGGTGGATTTCCGAGGAGCGGTTTCTTCACGCGCTGAGCTATTGCATGCTGTTGCCCGGGCCGGAAGCGCAGCAGCTCGCGACCTATATTGGCTGGCTGATGTATGGCGTGCGCGGCGGCCTGATCGCCGGCCTCCTTTTTATCCTGCCCGGATTGGCGGTCATTGTTTGCCTGTCGGCGGCCTATGCGCTGCTGAAGGATGCCAGTCTGTTCGCGACGCTCTTCTTCGGGGTGAAGGCCGGGATGCTCGCGATCGTCCTGCAGGCGTTGACACGGCTCGCAAGGCGGGCGTTGAAAACCCGTTTTCACCTCGCGCTTTCGGCAATGACCTTTTTGCTCGTCTTCGCGTTCAAGGCTCCGTTTCCGATCGTGGTGATCGCAGCGGCGCTCGCGGGCGCGGCGCCGGTGCTCTACAGCCGGCATGCCAGTGGCGCGCCATCGTACCGATTGCGCCTTTCCTGGCCGAAATTTCGCGCGCACCTCGATCGCCTTCATCTGCCCCCGCTGGTCAAGACCGTCCTCTTGTGGATCGCGGTCTGGCAGGCGCCCCTTCTCATTATCGACCAGATCGATGCGCGGACCGATATCATCGCGGAAGTGTTGAGCGGCGAGGCAAATGTCTTCGGCGCGATCTTCGCCTTCTTTTCGCGGATGGCGCTGGTCGGCTTCGGCGGTGCCTATGCGGTGCTGGCCTATGTCGCGCAGACGGCGGTGGATCACTACGCCTGGCTGAGGCCCGGCGAGATGTTGGACGGGCTGGCGCTGGCCGAGGCGACGCCGGGGCCGCTGGTGCTGGTGCTTTCTTTTGTCGGGTTCATGGCGGGTTTTCGCAATCCGCTGTCTTTTCCGCCGTTGGCGGCTGGAGCGCTGGGTGCTCTGCTGGCCGCCTGGGCGACGTTCGCACCGAGCTTTCTCTTCATTTTTGCCGGCGCCCCTTATGTCGAGCGCCTGCGCTCCAACCGCACTCTGTCGGCCGCACTGGCAGGCATCACCGCGGCGGTCGTCGGCGTCATGGCCAATCTGGCGCTCTGGTTCGGCCTGCATGTACTGTTTTCGAGTATCGACCAACTGGTGCTCTGGACACGCCGGGTCAGCGCCCCCGGCAGCGATGTCGCCCACGTGCCGATCTTGACCTTGCCTTGGCCAGTCTGGACGACGCTCGACCTTTCGGCAGTCCTCGTCTTCCTGCTCGCCTGCGTGCTGGTCTATCGCCGCGGCGCAGGCGTCGGTCTGGTCATCGCGGTTTCCGCCGCAACGGGTGGATTGTTGCGGCTTGCCGGTTGATTGCCGCAATAGAGGACCGCGAGCGCGTTGCACGGAGTGCGCCGCCCCTTCATGATGGCCGCGACTCATACCGATAGTGCGGACTGCTGATGCGCATCTTTCTCGTTCGACACGGAGAATCCGTGGGCAATATCGATGACCGGGCCTATCGGCAGTTCGGTGATCATAATGTACCCCTGACACAGTGGGGCTATCGGCAGGCCCTGGAGGCTGGACGGGCGATCGCTTCCCACCTGGACGGACTGCCAGGCCTGGGGAAACTGAGCATCTGGTACTCGCCCTTTCTAAGGACGCGGCAGAGCAAGGATGCGCTGCTCGAAGCGCTGCCGGCCGAGTTGGTAGGAGATGTTCGAGAGGACTACCTGCTACGGGAACAGGATTTCGGCCTCTTCACCGAGATCTATGATCGTGCCGAGCAAAAACGAAAATTCCCTGACGAATTCGAAAAATGGGCCAGACTGCGCAACAGCAGCGGCAAGTTCTATGCACGGCCTCCGGATGGTGAGAGCAGGGCGGACGTGGCGCAGCGGGTTCGTCTGTTTCTCCAGACGGTCATGCGCACCGACGAAAACAGCGAAAGCATGATCGTCGTCGGCCACGGCGTCACCAACAGGGCGTTCGAAATGGGGTTTCTGCACCATTCCGTCGAATGGTTCCAGCGCTCGGACAACCCAGGAAATGCGGATGTGACGCTGATCGAAGGGACGGCCTCGGCAGGCTTCGGATCAATCCTGCTCCATAAGGCCGCCGACCGCGCAAAAGGACAGGAGAGTGAATTGCGCGATGCTCATGGTTCCGAGCTGACCATCACGTCTAAAACCGGCCAATAGCAATCTCTGCGAAAATCGATCTCGGGGTGCGGAGAACCGGCCGGACCGCAAGGCGCCGAAGCGCGTAGCCAGTTGGCGGTCACCGTCGAATGGAGCAAAAAGCGTGGCCTCGCTCTTGTAATCCGGCTGCTGGTTTGCGATGTCACCGCAAACCTTTTCTTCAGATGGAAACCACTGGCATGGCCAAGCGCATCGGCAGCTTTCGCGAGATCAGCACGAATTACGACGTCGTTCTGTGCGACGTGTGGGGTGTGCTGCACAATGGCGTCGCCGCCTATCCTGAGGCCTCCGTCGCGCTCGAAGCCGCGCGTGCCGAAGGGGTTTCCGTCGTTCTCATCACCAATTCGCCGCGACCGGCGCCGAGCGTCATCGAGCAGCTGGAGATGATCGGCGTTTCGAACGATTCCTACGACCGCATCGTCACCTCCGGCGACGTGACCCGCGCACTGATTGCAAAGGGACCGAAGAAGGTCTTCCTACTCGGGCCGGAGCGCGATCTGCCGCTGCTCGACGGTCTCGGCGTGGAGGCGGTCACGGCTGACGAGGCCGAGGTCATCGTCTGCACCGGCTTCTTTGACGATGAAACCGAGACGCCGGAAGACTATCGCGACATGCTGAAGGCTCTTGCGGCGCGCCGCGTGCAGATGATCTGCGCGAACCCCGATCTCGTCGTCGAGCGCGGGCACAAGATGATCCCCTGCGCCGGCGCCATGGCCGCCTATTACGACCGCATGGGCGGCGAGACGGCGGTAGCCGGCAAACCGCACACGCCGATCTACGATGCGACGCTTGCAGCCGCCCGCGACCTCAGGGGCGAATTCCCGCAGTCGCGGGTGATAGCCATCGGCGACGGAATGCCGACCGACGTGCGCGGAGCGCTCGACTACGGTCTCGACCTCCTCTACATCAGTCACGGCATCCATGCCCGCGAGTATGTCGTCGAGGGCCATACCGACGAGACGGCGCTCGGAGCGTTTCTTGCCCGCGAGCAAGCCTCGCCGCGCTATTGGATGCCGCGCCTTGTCTGACCGGAGTGCGAGCCGATGACCGTTTTTCATCGCAACGAGACCCGCGAGCCTCTCCCGGCCAACCTCAAGGGCGGGGTTATCGCGATCGGCAATTTCGACGGCGTGCATCGCGGTCATCAGTCGGTGCTGACGCGCGCACTGGAAATCGCCGAAAGCCGCGGCGTGCCGGCGCTGTTGCTGACCTTCGAACCGCACCCGCGCACCGTTTTCAACCCGGACCGCCCGGTGTTCCGCCTTACCCCAGCACCACTGAGAGCCCGCATCCTGGAGGCGCTCGGCTTCCGCGCCGTGATCGAATATCCGTTCGACCGCACCTTCTCTCAACGTTCCGCGGATGAATTCATCCACTCGATCCTTATCGACTGGCTGGGTGCCTCTGAGGTCGTCACCGGCGTCGATTTCCACTTCGGCCATGGGCGTGAGGGCGGTCCCGCCTTCCTGATGGCTGCAGGCGCCAAAAACGGCTTCGGCGTGACGCTGATGGACGCCTTTCGCGACGAGAACGCCGAGGTGGTTTCGTCGAGCCGCATTCGCGCGCTGCTCGCCGAAGGGGACGTTGCGCATGCCGCGGGGCTGCTCGGGTATCGCTACACGATCGAGGCCGAGGTGGTCGGCGGCGAGAAGCTTGGGCGTTCGCTCGGCTTTCCGACCGCGAACATGCGGCTGCCGCCGGAGGCCGAGCTGAAATCCGGTATCTATGCCGTCCGCTTCCGCACCGCCGATGGCAAGCTTCATGACGGCGTTGCGAGCTACGGCCGCCGCCCGACGGTCACCGAGGACGGCGCGCCGTTACTCGAAACCTATGTCTTCGACTTCAGCGGCGACCTCTACGGGCAGACCTGTGCGGTCTCGTTCTTTGGCTACCTGCGGCCGGAACTGAAGTTCGACGGCCTTGACGCACTGGTGGCGCAGATGCGCCAGGACGAGGCCGAAGCGCGGACGCTGCTCGCCGGCGTCCGTCCGATCAGCGAGATCGACGCATTTCTCTGCGGCGGGGCCTGAAGCTGAGGCGGGCGGAGCGCCGCCTCCGCTATTCATGGAACGGGCGATTGCAGCTATAGTCTCGCGCGCAACCCCTTGCTGAACCGATAAGCCTCCATCACTATTCCCCAGGGCTCGCGATATGAGTCGGGCCGCGCGACGCACGAGGAGGTGAATCGCAATGGACAAAGGCTCCGGAAAGGCGGTCTGCTGGCTGCTCATCCTTCCCTATATCGGTCTCCTTTGGGTACCATTCTACAACCATCACGACCCCGTCCTATTCGGGTTTCCCTTCTTCTACTGGTATCAGCTGCTCTGGGTTCCGATCACCGCCTTCCTGACGTGGATTGTCTACAGGAGCACGCAAAATGACGACTGAGATCGATGTCACGGCGCTCAGCGTCTTCATCTTCTTTTTCCTGCTCGTCACCGTGATGGGCTTCTTCGCGGCGCGCTGGCGCAAGCCGAAAACCCTCGCTCATATCGACGAATGGGGCCTTGGCGGGCGATCCTTCGGCGCCTGGATAACCTGGTTCCTGGTCGGCGGCGATTTCTATACCGCCTACACCGTGATCGCGGTGCCGGCGCTCGTTTACGCCGTCGGCGCCTACGGCTTCTTCGCGCTGCCTTACACGATCGTCGTCTATCCCTTCGTCTTCCTCGTCATGCCGGTGCTGTGGAAGCGCGCCGCGGACAACGGCTACGTGACGGCGGCCGACGTGGTGCACGGGCAATACAAGTCGCGCGGGCTGGAGCTTGCCGTTGCCCTCACCGGCGTGATCGCCACCATGCCCTATATCGCCCTGCAGCTGGTCGGTATGGCGACCGTTCTCAAGGCACTTGGCCTGCATGGCGAGCTGCCGCTCGCGGTCGCCTTCGTGGTGCTTGCGCTTTATACCTATTCCGCAGGTCTGCGCGCTCCCGCGCTGATCGCCTTCGTCAAGGACATCATGATCTATATCGTGGTGATTACGGCCGTAGCGTTGATCCCGCTCAAGCTCGGCGGCTATGGAAACGTCTTTGCCGCGGCTGACGCCGCGTTCCAGGCAAAGGGCTCCGGCGGGCTGCTGCTCGGTCCCCATCAGTATGTTGCATATGCGACCCTGGCGCTCGGCTCGGCGCTGGCCGCTTTCATGTATCCACACACGCTGACGGGCATCTTTGCGGCAAACAGCGGCAACACGATCCGTAAGAATGCGATCTTCCTGCCGGCCTACACGCTGTTGCTTGGCCTGCTGGCCCTGCTCGGCTACATGGGCCACGCCGCTGGCCTCAAGCTCGACACGCCGAACGACGTCGTGCCGGCGCTCTTCCAGACGTTGTTTCCGAGCTGGTTTGCGGGCTTTTCCTTTGCCGCCATCGCCATCGGCGCGCTGGTTCCAGCCGCCGTGATGAGCATCGGCGCCGCGAACCTCTTTACTCGCAACTTCTGGAAGGCCTACGTCAATCCAAATGTCAGCGATGCCGGTGAGGCGCAGGTGGCGAAGGTGACGTCGCTGGTCGTCAAGATCGGCGCGCTGCTCGTCATCATCTTCCTGCCGACGCAGTTTGCGCTCGATCTGCAGCTCATGGGCGGCATGTGGATCCTGCAGACGCTGCCGGCGCTGGTCTTCGGCCTCTACACGAAATGGTTCCGGGCGCCGGGCCTCATCGCCGGCTGGGCCGTCGGCTTTGTTGCCGGCACCTACATGGTGTGGATCAACGGGCTGAAGCCGTTGCAGCCGATGAGCCTCGGCGGGCAACCGTTCACCGTCTACATCGGCCTTCTGGCGCTCATCGCCAATATCGCCGTCGCCGTCATCGTGAACCTGGCAACGCCCGCACGCGAGACCGCGCGGGCATAAGCCGGCGCTCACTCAAGACAAAGCCGCGGCCGTAAACGTCCGCGGCTTTTTTCGTCATCGCCTGCTTACAGGAAAATCGCCGGGATCGTCCCGCCAGGGATCGAAGACGGCCGCTCCCGACGAACGCACGTCTTTGACATTGCGCGTGACGAGATAAAGATCATGCTCGACTGCCGTCGCAGCCAGCATCGTGTCGATGACCGACGGCGCATGGCTCGTCGACTGTTTCACCCGTCCCGATATTTTGCCCCAGCGGCGAACGCAGGCGTTGTCGAGCGGCAGCACGCGACCAAAAAACCTTTCCTCCAGGGCATCGCGGGCGGCCGCATAGCGGTAGCGATTGCGGTCGTCGGGCGGGAGATTTTCGATACCTTTGTCATACTTGGCAAGCGTGAGAATGCTGATGAACATCCGCTCTTCATCTTGGCCCACGGCCCAGTTTTTCACCGAGGGCGCGCCATTCTTGTTGATCAGAGCGGCAATGACATTGGTGTCGAGCAGCCAACCGATCACAAGGCGACATCCCGCCCGTAGTCGGCGTCGCGTTCGATATCGAGCCGGTCGAGCCCGAGACCCTCCATGAATTCGACGAGGGATTTTTTCGGCTCCGGCTTCGTGAGGCGTTCGAGTTCTTCGACGCTGATGACCACGACGCTGTCGCGACCGCGTACGGTTACGCGCTGCGGCCCGTCGCTATGCGCCCTTCGCACCACCTCGCTGAAACGCGCCTTTGCGTCTTCCAGCTTCCAGCTTTGTCCTGCCTTGGCCGTCTTTTTTGTCGGGCCGGTATCGCGGCGCATCGCCCTTGCTCCGTAACTAGTCAGATGGTCAGAATATAGCGCATCGGTGCGCACGCCGCCAGTGTGCCGATATGAAATCGCTTTTGGCACGCCCTCACTCGGCCAATTCTCCTCTTCCTTTTCCCGGTGAAAACGCCTATGAACCGGCGGCGATGACCCAATTTCGGCTGTCTATAGCAATACGAATTATTGGCCCGGCCTTCCGCGCGCAGTGATCTGCGGGAGGGTCCGGGTTTTTGGCGCTTTTTGAAGCGCCGCTCCGTCACCGAAAATCCCAAACTGGATGCGCCCGCCCGTGGGTGCCAAGAGACGATTGCCACGACAATGACCGACACCGCCGAAAAGATCGACTATTCGAAGACCCTCTATTTGCCCGAGACCGATTTCCCGATGCGCGCCGGCCTGCCGCAGAAGGAGCCCGAGACTGTTGCCCGCTGGCAGCGCATGGGTCTTTACAAACAACTCCGCGCCTCCGCCGCCGGCCGCGAAAAATTCGTCCTGCACGACGGCCCGCCCTATGCCAACGGCAATATCCACATCGGCCACGCGCTGAACAAGATCCTGAAAGACGTCATCACCCGTTCGTTCCAGATGCGCGGCTATGACGCGAACTACGTTCCGGGCTGGGACTGCCACGGTCTGCCGATCGAGTGGAAGATCGAGGAAAAGTATCGCGAGAAGGGCAAGAACAAGGACGAGGTTCCGGTCAACGAATTCCGCCAGGAATGCCGCGACTTCGCCGCCGGCTGGATCAAGATCCAGGCGGAGGAGTTCAAGCGCCTCGGCATCGAAGGCGACTTCGACAATCCCTACACGACCATGAATTTCCACGCCGAAGCGCGGATTGCCGGCGAGCTGTTGAAGATCGCCAGGTCCGGCCAGCTCTATCGTGGCTCGAAGCCGATCATGTGGTCGGTGGTCGAACGAACGGCACTGGCGGAAGCCGAAGTCGAATATGCCGACGTCGAGAGCGACATGATCTGGGTGAAGTTCCCGGTCACGCAGGGACCGGACGGGTTCGCCGGCCCCTTCGTCGTCATCTGGACCACTACGCCCTGGACGATCCCCGGCAATCGCGCGATTTCCTATTCGGCGCGCTATCCTTACGGGCTCTACGAGGTGGCGACGGCCGAGAACGATTTCGGCCCGCAACCCGGCGAGAAGCTGATCTTTGCCAAGCGCTTGGCCGAAGAGGCTGCCGCCAAGGCGAAACTCACCTTCACCTTCCTGCGTGATGTCTCGGCCGATGATCTGGCGGCCATCACCTGCGCTCATCCGCTGCACGGTCTCGGCGGCGGCTACGATTTCCAGGTGCCGCTGCTCGACGGCGATCACGTCACCGACGATGCCGGCACCGGCTTCGTACACACGGCGCCGAGCCACGGCCGCGAGGACTTCGACGCCTGGACGGACAAGGCGCGGGAACTCGAAGCGCGCGGCATTTCCTCCGCCATCCCGTTTCCCGTCGATGACGCCGGCTTCTACACGCACGACGCACCCGGCTTCGGTCCGGATGCCGAAGGCGGTGCTGCCCGCGTCATGGATGACAACGGCAAGAAGGGCGATGCCAACGACCGCGTCATCAAGGCGCTGATCGCGCGCCACGCGCTCTTTGCGCGCGGACGGCTGAAGCATTCCTATCCGCATTCCTGGCGTTCGAAGAAGCCGGTCATCTTCCGCAACACGCCGCAATGGTTCGTCCACATGGACAAGGATTTCGGCGACGGCTCGACGCTGCGCTCGCGTGCGCTTTCGGCGATCGACGACACGCGCTTCGTGCCCGCGGCCGGCCAGAACCGCCTGCGTGCCATGATCGAAGGCCGCCCCGACTGGGTGCTCTCGCGCCAGCGCGCCTGGGGCGTGCCGATCGCGATCTTCGCCGATGAGGACGGCAACGTGTTGGTCGACGAAGCGGTCAACGCACGCATTCTCGACGCCTTCGAGGCGGAAGGCGCAAACGCCTGGTTCGCCGTCGGCGCCAAGGACCGCTTCCTCGGCAATGATCACGACCACGCCCGCTGGCATCAGGTCATGGACATCCTCGACGTCTGGTTCGACAGCGGCTCGACCCACACCTTCACGCTGGAGGACCGTCCGGACCTGAAGTGGCCGGCCGACGTCTATCTCGAAGGCTCCGACCAGCATCGCGGCTGGTTCCACTCGTCGCTGCTCGAAAGCTGCGCGACACGCGGCCGCGCGCCCTATGACGCCGTCGTCACCCATGGTTTCACCATGGATGAGAAGGGCGAGAAGATGTCGAAGTCCAAGGGCAACGTCGTCGTGCCGCAGGACGTCATGAAGGACGCCGGCGCCGATATCCTTCGCCTTTGGGTGATGACGACGGACTATTGGGAAGACCAGCGCCTCGGCAAGACCATCATCCAGACCAATGTCGACGCCTATCGAAAACTGCGCAACACCATCCGCTGGATGCTCGGCACGCTGGCGCACGACAAGGGCGAGGTGATCGCTCTTGCCGATCTGCCCGAGCTCGAGCGTCTGATGCTGCACCGGCTCTCGGAACTCGACCAGATCGTCCGCGAGGGCTACGACGCGTTCGAGTTCAAGAAGATCGCCCGCGCGCTCATCGATTTCGCCAACGTGGAGCTCTCGGCCTTCTACTTCGATATCCGCAAGGACACGCTCTACTGCGACGCTCCGTCGAGCATGCGCCGACGTTCGGCGCTGCATGTCATCCGCGCGATTTTCGATTGCATGGTGACGTGGCTTGCCCCGATGCTTCCCTTCACCACCGAGGAAGCGTGGCTTTCACGCGACCCGTCTGCCGTCTCGGTGCATCTCGAGCAGTTTCCGAGCATTCCGGCGGAATGGCGCAACGAGGCGTTGGCCGAGAAATGGAAGAAGGTTCGCGCCATCCGCTCCGTCGTGACAGGCGCGTTGGAGATCGAGCGCAAGGACAAGCGCATCGGCTCGTCGCTCGAGGCCGCACCAGTCGTCCACGTCACCGATCCCGACCTCAGGGCGGCGCTCGAGGGACAGGATTTCGCGGAGATCTGCATCACCTCAGACATCGGCATCGATGGCGGCGAAGGTCCCGTAGAAGCCTTCCGCCTGCCCGAAGTTGCCGGCGTGTCGGTCGAGCCGAAACTCGCGGAAGGTCGCAAATGTGCCCGTTCGTGGCGAATCACCACCGACGTCGGTTCCGATCCGGACTATCCGGACGTATCCGCTCGTGATGCGGCGGCGCTGCGCGAGCTTGCCAGGAAAGAAGATTCTAATCTTTCGTGAGATCAAGCTAAATAAGACAAAGACGAACAAGTTCCTTGGGAAAGTTACCGGATGAATTGCACTTGCTGCGTTCATCCGGTAAAGCTGCCTGAAAATGGCCCGATTTTTAAGCCAGTTGGCTAAGATCGTGGCGGGTAACGAAATGCGCCGGCATGGCTGAAAAGGGTATTATGATAGCGATGCATAGGGTTCGCTGGGGTGTTTGCTTGACCGCGCTTGTGATGGGCTGCGGCGCGATCTCCGGCTGCATGAGCAGCCCGACCTACGGCACCAGCAAGACCTCCGGCGAACAGCTTTTCGACGACCTCAGCGATATCGCCTCGGTCTCGGCGATAACGCCGAAGGACAAGGCCGTGAAGTATCCGAACCGTCCGGGTCTCGTCGTTCCGGCTCAGGCAAACCGCGAGCAGCTCGCTCAGCCGCAGCAGTCTCTGGCCAGCAAGGACAACCCGAAGTGGGTCGAGTCTCCCGAGGACGCCCGCAAGCGGCTTGCCGAAGAGGCTAACGACAACAAGGACAATCTGAACTATCGTTCGCCGCTCGCTTCGGCTGATAGCAACCGCTCCAAGCTCACCGACGATCAGCAGCAGGCCGCCTATCGCGCCGCGCGCGATGGTCAGGACGGCACCTACACCGACCAGCGGCGCTACCTTGTCGATCCGCCGCAGCAGTATCGCCAGGTCACCGATGCCGCCGCGATCGACGATGTCGGCACGCCCGAGTTGAAGAAGGAAAAGAAGCGCAAGAAGGATGCCCAGGCCGCTCAGCAGAAGAGCAGCTGGTGGATGCCCTTCCAATAAGCCTCAGCGCTTCGTTCACGCTTCCGTTCGCTTGACCTGAAAGAAATCTCTCAAAATCTCGGCCGCGTCGCTTTCGGCAAGCCCCGAATAGACGTCCGGGGCGTGATGGCAGGTCGGCTGGCTGAAGAAGCGCACGCCGCTTTCCACGGCGCCGCCTTTCGGGTCCTGAGCGCCATAGTAGAGCCGGCGGATCCGTGCGAACGAGATCGCCGCCGCGCACATGGTGCAGGGCTCCAGCGTCACGTAGAGATCGGCACCTTTCAGGCGCTCGTTTCCGATGGCGGCCGCCGCCTCGCGGATAGCCGCGATCTCGGCGTGGGCCGTGACGTCGTTGAGTTCGCGGGTGCGATTGCCCGTCTGACTGATGACGGCGCCGTCCAGTACGACGATCGCGCCGATCGGGATTTCACCGCGGGCGCCGGCCGCGCGTGCTTCCGCAAGCGCCAATTCCATGAAGCGATTTGTCTTCACCATCGAAACGATTTCCACTTACCCCAAGGCCGTCAAACTGGTAGGACAGCCTTTAAAAACTCAGGCAAATAGCAAATGACAATGAATGACAAGCCCAGGCGGCCTGGCTCTAAATCCTTTTCGCCCGACAGGAAGGGCAAGCCCTTCGCAAAACGCGGCGACGAAAAGCCGTCAAGAGGCGGGCCCGAGAAGGCGCGTCCCTTGAAAGTCGGACCCGCGAAGGTCGAAACGGTCGAACCGCAGACCGGCGACAAGGCCGAGCGCATCTCGAAGGTCATGGCGCGCGCCGGCGTCGCCTCGCGCCGCGATATCGAGCGCATGATCATGGAAGGCCGCGTGAGACTGAACGGCGTCGTGCTCGACAGCCCTGTCGTGAACGTCACGCTCGCGGACAAAATAGAGGTGGACGGCACGCCGATGCGCGGCATCGAGCGCACGCGCCTCTGGCTCTATCACAAGCCTGAGGGGCTGGTGACCACCAATTCCGACCCGGAAGGCCGCCCGACCGTCTTCGACAACCTGCCGGAGGAACTGCCGCGCGTAATGTCGATCGGACGCCTTGATATCAACACGGAAGGCCTGTTGCTTCTGACGAACGACGGCGGTCTCGCCCGCGTTCTGGAACTTCCGGCCACCGGCTGGCTGCGCCGATACCGCGTGCGCGCCCATGGCGAAATCGGCCAGGAAGCGCTCGACAAGCTGAAGGAAGGCATTGCCGTCGACGGCGTGCTCTACGGCTCGATCGAGGCGACCCTTGACCGCACGCAGGGCTCGAATGTCTGGATCACAATGGCGCTGCGCGAAGGCAAGAACCGCGAGATCAAGAACGTGCTCGGCGCGCTCGGTCTCGACGTCAATCGCCTCATCCGCATCTCCTACGGTCCCTTCCAGCTCGGCGAGCTGCCGGAAGGCCGGGTGCTGGAGGTGCGCGGCCGCACGCTGCGCGACCAGCTCGGGCCGCGCCTCATCGACGAGGCGAAGGCGAATTTCGACGCGCCGCTTTATAACGCCCCCGCGATTGCCGCCGACGATGCCGACGAGGACGTCGCCGAGCATCGACCGGCAAAACCCGAACGCGCGCCGAAGGGCGAGCACAAAGGTTGGGAAAAGCCCGGCGACAAGCGCGAGCGTGCGCTGAGCCGCCTAGATACCAAGCGCGACGATCGCAGGGACGACCGCCGCGACGGTGGCCGCAAGGACGACGACCGACCAAAGCGTCCGGCTCTCGGGTCGCGGCGCAGCGCCAACGTCTGGATGGCCCCGGGCGCACGGCCGCTCGGCGAAAAGGCAGCCGCGAAAGCCGCCAAGAACGCGAAGACCGATACACGGCGTGGGCGCGATGAGCGGCCGCAGAGCGGCAACTTCGATCGCCCGCACGCAGCCCCGCGCCCGCAGGTCAATCGCGCCCGTGACGCAGAGGGCGAGTGGATCCGTTCGAGCGAAGAGGTCGTCCGCAAGCCGCGAGGCGAGGACGAAGGTTTCGAGCGCAAGCGCTCCTTCGGCGACCGTCCGGATCGAGGCGATCGCCCGAACCGGGGCGATCGTCCGCCGCGCGCCGAGCGTTCGTTCGGTGATCGTCCACGCAGTGATCGCGAGCCTCGCGAACAGGGCGACCGGCCGCGCGCAAAACCGTTCCGCAATGAAGGCCGTCCGCAGGAGCGCTCATTCGGCGACCGTCCCGATCGGGGTGATCGGCCGAACCGCGACGATCGTTCGCCACGCACCGAGCGTTCCTTCGGCGACCGTCCCCGCGCAAAATCCTTCGATGGCGAAAGCCGCAGCGAGCGGCCGCAAGGCGACCGTCCCTTCGCCAAGAAGCCGGCCGGCAAATCCTTCGGCGGCAAGCCGGGCGGTAAGCCGGGTGGCAAGCCGGGTGGCAAGTCGTTCGGCGGCAAGCCAGGCGGAAAGAGCTTTTCCGGACGACCCTCCGGCGGCGCGCCGCGCGGCGGTCCGAGGGGCGGCGGCGCCAAGGGCAAGCGGGGCTGACGCGTCGTGAGGATCGTCGGCGGTGAATTTCGGGGCCGCTCCCTAGCCGTTCCGAAGTCGAATGCGATCCGCCCGACGGCGGACCGCACGCGTGAGAGCCTGTTCAACATCCTCGCGCACGCATATCCAGAAACTATCGACGACTCCCGGATGATGGACGTGTTTGCCGGAACCGGTGCGGTCGGCCTGGAGGCCGCCTCGCGCGGCTGCCGACACGTCCTCTTCGTCGAAAACAGCGTCGAGGGTCGTGGGCTTCTGAGAGAAAACATCGAGTCGCTTGGCCTTACCGGCCGCACCCGCATCCTGCGCCGAGATGCCACCGATCTCGGTTCAGTCGGCAATCTGGAGCCGTTTCAATTTCTCTTCGCCGACCCGCCCTATGCGGAAGGGCTCGGCGAGAAGGCGTTCGCCGCCGCCGCCAAGGGTGGCTGGCTCACGCCCGGTGCGCTCGCTATCCTGGAAGAGCGCGCCGACGTCGTCGTCAACGTTCCCCTCGCATATGTCTTCGTCGAGCAACGGACGTTCGGCGACACCAAAATGCATTTCTTCCGCTATCAGCCGGAGTGAGCGCAAGGCGCCGAAGCGAGAAGGACATGGCCCACAAACCCGCTGCCGACGCCGCGTTGACCCGTGAAAAATCCGGCACCCCCTCGGTCGCCGTCGCCTTCGGATGTGGCGGGGCGCGGGGGCTCGCCCATATCCAGGTTATCGAAGCGCTCGATGAGCTCGGCATCCGGCCGGTTGCGATCGCCGGAGCCTCGTTCGGGGCGATCGTCGGTGCTGCGATGGCGGCGGGCATGTCCGGTGCCGAAATGCGCGACTACACCCTTGCAACAGTCGGTAACAGGACCGCGGTCCTGAACAAGCTCTGGGCGCTCCGGCCGCTCAGCGTCAGGGGTATCCGGCTTGGCCAGTTCAACCTCGAACGTATCCTGCGTGCCTTCCTGCCGCCGGCGTTCCCGGCCGAATTTTCAAGCCTGACGATCCCGCTGAAGGTGGTTGCCACCGATTATTACGGCCAGGCGGAAATCGTAACCGAGACCGGCGATCTCTTCGAGGCGCTCGCCGCATCCGCCGCCATTCCGGCCGTCTTCATGCCGGTCAAGGTCGGCGACCGCCTGATGATCGACGGCGGTATCATCAATCCCGTACCCTATGAGCACGTGATCGACCGGGCGGATATCATCGTTGCGGTCGATGTGGTTGGCGCCCCGGAGGCAGACGGCAGCCAGGTTCCAAACCGCATCGAAAGCATTTTCGGCGCGGGCCAGCTGATGATGCAGGCAAGCATCGCCTTGAAGCTCAAGCTGCAGGCGCCGACGATCTTCCTGCGGCCGAGCGTCGGGCGCACGGGCGTCCTCGATTTCCTGAAGGCGCGCGAGATTTTTGCCTCGTCTGAGGGCGTCAAGGACGAGCTGAAATTCGCACTGGACGCGGCTTTTCGCGCCAGAGCCTGAGCGAAGCTCGGGGCGTACTCTACGCGTTGGCGGTTTCCTCTGCGGGCATAGAGATATCCTCGTCGAAAAGTTCGGCCGTGCGTTTCGGCTTGACCAGAGGTTCCGGCTTCACAGGTTGCGAGAACAGCAGGCCGCGCCCCGCCTGGAGGCCTTCCGAGACCTGCAGCACCAGCCGCGCCTCGTCGCGCTTGCGGATGTCTTCTCCGATCTCATAGGCATCGCTTTCGCTGATCCCCAGCTCCTCCAGCGTGCGCCGACCGAACAGCAGGCCGGATTCCAGCGTCTCGCGCAGTTCGTAGTCGACGCCGCGGTTGCGCAGCGCGATCGAATGGATGCGGTCGTAGGAGCGCACGAAGATCCGTGCATGCGGATAATCCGCCTGCACGAGCTCCACGATCTTGTCGGTGATCTCGCGTGCATGGGTGCAGACAACGACCACCTTGGCGCGGTCGATGCCGGCGGCGCGCAGCACGTCCTTGCGCGTCCCGTCGCCGAAATAGATCCGGAATCCGAAGTTTGCCGCCTGGCGGATACGGTCGGCGGAAAAGTCGATCACGGTCACCTCTCGGCCGCCGGCGAGCAGAATTTGCGCGGCGATCTGGCCGAAGCGCGAAAAGCCGATCATCAAAACGTCGGCCCCCGCGCCCTCGAAGTCCTCGTCCAGTTCTTCGTGCTGGTCTTTCGATAGGAGACGCTTTGAAAGCGTGGCTCCGAGCGGCGTCAAAGCCATCGACAGGGTGACAATGGCGATCAACATCGAAGCGGTGCTCTCGGTAAGGAGGCCGGTGATGCTGGCGGCGCTGAAAAGCACGAAGCCGAATTCGCCGCCCTGCGGCAGCAGGAAGGCAATACGCACGGCATCGTCGTGGCCCGAACCGGTCGCGCGGCAGAGCGCGTAGAGGATGACGCCCTTGACGATCATCATGACCGGAACGGCAAGAACGATGAAGAGCGCATTGTCGAAGATGACCTGCAATTGCAGCGACAGGCCGACGGCGATGAAGAATATTGCCAGGAGGACGCCGCGGAACGGCTCGATGTCTGCCTCCAACTCGTGGCGATAGGAGGACTCGGCAAGCATCACGCCGGAGAGGAAGGCGCCCATGGCCATCGACAGGCCGGCAAGCTGCATCAGGGATGCGGCCCCGATGACGACGAAAAGGGCGGCCGCGATCATCGCCTCGCGTGCGCCGGTGCGGGCAATCACCTGAAAGAGCGGCGTCAGAAGATAACGGCCGGCGACGATCATCCCGCCGACGGCGCCAAAGGCGACGGCAAGGCTGACGAGCGGATTGCCGCTGTCTTCCGCATGACCGTTGAGCACCGACACGAGCGCCAGCAAGGGAACGATTGCAAGATCCTGGAAGAGCAGTATCGAAAAGGAGCGCTGGCCGTAGCGCGTGTTGACGTCGCCGTCCCCTTCGAGAATCTGCATGGCGAAGGCGGTGGAAGAGAGAGCCAGGCCGAAGCCCGCGACGATGCAGCCGCGCCAGCCGGCAATGCCGGCGACATAGGCGATCGCGGTCAGCGCAAGCCCGGTCAACACGACCTGGGCGGTGCCAAGCCCGAAAATGTCTTGCCGTATGGACCAGAGCCGGGAGGGCTTCAGCTCGAGCCCGATGATGAAGAGCAGGAAGACGACGCCGAGCTCCGCTACGCCGAAAACGGATTCCCCGTCGCCGATGCCGTGCAGCACCGGGCCGATGATGACGCCTGCCGCGAGATAGCCGAGCACGGTGCCAAGTCCGAGCTTCTTGAAGATCGGTGCGGTGACGACCGCGCCTCCGAGAAGCAGCAGGGTTTCCGTGAAGAACGCGTTTGGCGTTGTCATCAGCGATTTCTCTCATTTCGGTGGTGATAGGCAGGCGGGACAAGAATCGGTGCGGCCGCCCTTGATGCTTTCTCCAGTGCACAATAAATGGAGCGTGAAGGAAAGGCCAAATCATGACCTCAGAAATAGACTCTGCTCCTCTGCTTTCCCGTGCCTCCCAATTGATCGATCTAGCCCGCCAGGCCGGCGCCGATGCGGCCGACGCAGTCGTGGTGCGCTCCCGCTCGCAATCGGTCAGCGTCCGCCTCGGCAAGGTCGAGGAAACGGAATCGTCCGAGAGCGACGATTTTTCGCTTAGGGTCTTCGTCGGCAAGCGTGTTGCCAGCGTGTCGGCCAACCCCGGCTTTGACCTGAAGGCGCTCGCCGAACGCGCGGTCGCCATGGCGAAGGTCTCGCCCGAAGATCCCTATGCCTGCCTTGCGGACGGGTCGCGGCTCGCCAAGAGCTATCCCGATCTTGAGCTCTTCGATCCGACGACCGTGTCGGCAGACCAGCTGCGCGAGGCGGCGCTCTCGATGGAGGAGGCAGCCCTTGCCGTTTCAGGCGTTACCAATTCGTCGGGTGCTGGCGCCTCTGCGGGGTTCGGGGGGCTCGTGCTTGCCACGTCGCACGGCTTTGCCGGCAGCTATGTCGGCTCCCGCTTCGGACGCTCGGTCAGCGCCATTGCCGGCGAGGGCACCGGCATGGAACGCGACTACGATTTCGACAGCCGCCTCTATTTCGCGGATCTTGACGACCCGCGCGAGATCGGCCGCCGCGCCGGCGAGCGCGTGGTCAAGCGCCTGTCGCCGCGTCAGGTGCCGACGGGCAAGGATCTGACCGTCGTGTTCGATCCGCGCGTCGCGCGCGGCTTCGTCGGCCATATCGCTGGCGCCATCAACGGCGCTGCGGTTGCGCGCAAAACCAGCTTCCTGCGCGACCGGATGGGCCAGCAGGTGTTGAAGGCGGGTCTGTCGATAACCGACGATCCGCTGATCGTGCGCGGGCCATCGTCGCGGCCTTTCGACGGCGAGGGCGTGACCGGCGAGCGAATGGTGATGATCGAGGACGGCGTGCTGAAGCACTGGTTCCTGTCCACCTCGACGGGACGCGAAATCGGCATGGAAACCAACGGCCGCGGCGTGCGCGGCGGCACGACGGTGACGCCTTCTTCCACCAACCTTGCGCTGGAACCGGGCGACATCTCGCCGGAGGAACTGATCCGCGGCGTCGGCAATGGCTTCTACGTGACAGAGCTCATCGGGCAGGGGGTCAATATGCTCACCGGCGAATACAGCCGCGGCGCAACGGGCTTCTGGATCGAGAACGGCGAACTCACTTTCCCGGTTTCCGAAGTGACGATCGCATCCAATCTCAAGGAGATGTTCATGCGCGTGACGCAGGCGAACGATATCGATCGCAAGTATGGCGTTGCGGCTCCGACACTCGCCATCGAGGGCATGACGCTGGCCGGCCTCTGAGCCGAGACGGGATTTTTGGCATGAGCGGCTTGGCCGGGCAGGATTGGCAGCGCGATCTCGACTTGATTTCGCAAGCCGCACGCAAGGCGGGCGAAGTGGCACTTGCCTATTTTCGCCAGTCGCCGGAGGTGTGGTGGAAGAACGAGGGCCGCTCGCCGGTCAGCGCCGCCGACCTGGCCGCAAACGAGATGCTTGCCGAGCTGCTTCGATCCGCGCGGCCGTCCTATGGCTGGCTTTCGGAGGAGACGGACGACGATCTCGCGCGGCTTGCCTGCGAGACGCTGTTCGTGGTCGATCCGATCGACGGCACGCGCGGCTTCCTGCAGGGGCTGGAGAACTGGTGCGTCAGCGTGGCGGTCGTGAGGGGCGGTCGGCCGGTCGCGGGCGTGCTCTTTGCGCCGGCGCTCGGCGAGCTCTACACCGCTGTTGCCGGCGGTGCCGCGCTGAAGAACGGCGAGCCAATCCATGTTTCCGGTCCTGCTGGCGAGGATACACACAGGCTGGCGGTCAGCGAGGAGATGCTCGCGGGCTGCGAACCTGACTTTCGCGAGCGTGTGACACGCGTCAAGCATGTACCGTCGCTCGCATACCGGCTCGCCATGGTGGCCGACGGACGGCTGGAAGGCACGCTGGTCAAGCGCAACTCTCACGATTGGGACCTCGCAGCCGCCGATCTCATCCTCGAGCGCGCCGGCGGCACGCTCTCCGACCTCGAAGGCAAGCCGCTCACCTACAACCGCGCCGAGGTCGTCCACGGCGAGCTATGCGGGGCCGCACCTGTGCACCACAAGGCGCTTCTGCGACAGCTTGCGCATAGGCGCGACAGTTGACGTTTCCGTCAAAATCGCTCACATGATCAGGGTGGGAGGAGAGTTACGGAAAGAGACGACAATGACCGATTCCAGCGGCAAGAAGCAGCTTTTGCACCTCGTATTCGGCGGCGAACTTTCGAATTTGAGCGAAGTTCAATTCCGCGACCTGAAGGACCTCGATATTGTCGGAATTTTCCCCGACTATGCGTCCGCGTTGACGGCCTGGAAGGCCAAGGCGCAGCAGACGGTCGACAACGCCCACATGCGTTACTTCATCGTGCATATGCATCGCCTTCTGGATCCGCACGGCCAAGGCGAAAACCAAGGCTAGCGGACGACCCTCCAGATCGGTTCGATCTGGAGCACGGTCGATACGCAAAGGTCAAAGAGCTACGGGGTCCCTTGCGCGTCAGGCTTGACGCGCGGCGCTGTAGGGTCGGCTCGATCGATACTCAAAACCAACGTCTGGACGGGCGGCGGGCCTCGGTTTTCGCTTGTCTGCAACGTGATGCGGCTGCATCGAAGACCGGCCTCGGGCCGCAACTATAATTGGGAATCGGCTTTGAAAAAGACCGGAATGGATCGGAGGCGGCCAAGATGAGCAGCCTGACAGCGCGCATCGCGCTGGAAGCCTATCGGCTGGCCGGCATGATTGCCTATCCGCTGGTCAGCCCTTATCTCGCTTTCCGCGCCGCCAAGGGCAAGGAAGACCGTGCCCGTCGCGACGAGCGCTTCGGCTTTGCAAGCGCCAACCGGCCGCAGGGACCGCTCATCTGGTTCCACGCCGCAAGCGTCGGCGAGACCTCGGCGGTGATCCCGCTCATTCGCGAAATCCGCAGGCGCGGCATCCACGTGGTGCTGACGACGGGTACGATCACTTCGGCAAAGCTTGCCGCGACGCGTCTCGGCGACGAGGCGATCCACCAGTATGTGCCGCTGGATCTGAAACCGGCCATCCGGCGCTTCCTCGACTATTGGCAACCTGATTGCGCTGTCATGGCGGAATCGGAAATCTGGCCGATGACCATCATGGAATTGGGGCGGCAGGATATCCCTCAGATCCTCGTCAACGCGCGCATGTCGGACCGGTCCTTCGCCCGCTGGACCCGGCGGCCGGCGCTTGCCGAGGCGCTGTTCGAGAACTTCGCACTGGTCGTCGCGCAGTCCGACATCGACGCGCAGCGCTTCCGCGATCTCCAGGCCCGACAGGTCCTCCAGTCAGGCAATCTCAAGGTGGATACCGACGCGCCGCCTTACGATTCGGCAGTGTTCGCCCGCTACAAGAAGCAGCTGGGCGACCGCATGACCTGGGCGGCGGTCTCGACGTTCGAAGGCGAGGAAAGTGCCGCCGCCACCGTTCATCGCGCGCTGAAGGATCACAATCACCAGCTCACCATCATCGTGCCGCGCCATCCGGAGCGTTGCGACGACATCGAGGCGATGCTGGTGGCGCAGGGCCTGAAGGTCGCGCGCCGCACCCGCGACGATGCGTTGACCCCGGATGTCGATATTTTCCTCGGCGATACGATCGGCGAGATGGGGCTCTATCTTCGGCTGACGGAAGTCGCCTTCGTCGGGCGTTCGCTGTTTGCCGAAGGCGGGCAAAATCCGCTGGAGCCGGCGATGCTCGGCTGCGCCATCCTGTCGGGGGGGCAGGTGCAGAATTTCCGCGACGCCTATCAGGCGCTCGCGCGCAGCGGCAGCGCACGGATGGTGCGCGACACCGAGATGCTGGCCAAGGGCGTGCACTATCTTCTGACCAACGACGCTGCGCGTCGCAAGATGATCGATGCCGGCTTTGCCACCGTGCATGATATGCGCGGCGCGTTGGCGGCCACGATCAAGGGGCTCGAGCCCTATATCAATCCGCTGACGGTCAAGGCGAGGCTGTTGCCGAAGACGGCGCAGAGCTGAGGGGTAAGCTATGGCGGATGGCCGGCTGGGCGCGATCCGGGGCATTCTGTTCGACAAGGACGGGACGCTTCTCGACTATGATGAGAGCTGGCTGCCGGTGAACCGGGAACTCGCCGCGATCGCCGCAAAGGGCGATCCGGCGCTGGCCGACCATCTACTTAGCGCTTGTGGAATGGACCCGGTAACCGGCCATATCGTCCCCGACAGCCTGCTTGCCGCAGCCAACACGAGACAGATTTCGGCGGGCCTGGTTGCCGCCGGCTCGCCGATGAACGTCGACGAACTGACCGTGAGGCTGGACGAACTCTTTTCGCATTCGGCGGATTTCTCTGTTCCCGTGACCGATCTTGCGGCCTATTTCAAACGCATGCGCGCTCGCGGCTACCGGCTTGGCGTCGCCTCCAGCGACAATGAGCGCTCCATCCGGCAGACGGCTATTCGCTTCGGCTTCCTCGATTGCCTCGATTATATCGCCGGCTATGACAGCGGCTTCGGGTCCAAGCCGGAAGCGGGGATGGTTCTCGGCTTTTGCCAGAGGGCCGGCCTTCAGCCGGAACAAGTCGCTGTGGTCGGCGACAACAATCACGACCTGCATATGGGTGAGAACGCCGGGGCGGGACTGAAGGTCGCGGTGCTCACCGGCACCGGATCGCGGGAATCGCTGGCACGCGCGTCGGACTACATGTTCGACGATATCACCGGGCTTGAGGACCTCCTGCCGGCTTTGCAGCCGGTTTGAGAACCCTCGATTTTCGGCCGCACTTGCTTTTTCCGTTGATCTGCCTTTTCTTTCCCCAAAACTAATGAATGGCCGCAGGTCCGCAACCATCACCGGACCGCGAGGAGGGTCGCGGACGCATGGTATCGGAAGCACCGCCTTTTTGGTGGACGAAGCCCGATTGGCGGGCATGGCTGCTGTCGCCCGTTTCCTTCATCTACGGTCGGATTGCCGGCTATCGCATGGCACACGCCAAGCGCGCCCCCATTCCAATCCCGGTCATCTGCGTCGGCAATTTCACGGTCGGCGGCGCCGGCAAGACGCCGACGGCGCTGACGCTTGCGCGCGCCGCCAAGGCAAAGGGGTTGAAGCCCGGTTTCTTGAGCCGCGGCTACAGCGGCACGCTGGACGTGACGATGGTCGTGGATCCCGCGCATCATCTTGCCGGCGCGGTCGGCGACGAGCCGCTGCTCTTGGCACAGGAGGCCTTGACGGTGATCTCCCGCCGCAGGGTGGAGGGCGCGGAGCGGCTGGCCAAGGAGGGCGTCGATCTCATCATCATGGATGACGGGTTCCAAAGCGCCCGCCTCGTCATCGACTACGCACTCGTCGTCATCGATACGGTTCGCGGTGTCGGCAACGGACATATCGTGCCCGGAGGTCCGGTCCGCGCCCCCATCCGCCGTCAATTGCGCCACGCTTCCGCGCTGCTGAAGGTCGGGAACGGCGATGCCGCCGACACGATCGTCCGTATGGCGGCGCGTGCCGGAAAGCCGTTCTTCCAGGCATCGCTTGCGGTATCGGGCCACCACGAGGATCTGGCGGGCAAAAGGGTGCTGGCCTTTGCGGGCATTGCCGACCCGAACAAATTCTACCGCACCGTGGAATCGCTCGGCGCGATCATCGCCGCATCGCGCGCCTTCGGCGACCACCAGCACCTGAGCGATGACGAGGTTGACGAAATTCTCGACGTGGCGACCGCCGAGGGCCTGGAGATCGTCACGACCTCCAAGGATTTCGTCCGCCTCGTCGGCGGCCACGGCCGGGCGGAGGAGCTTTCGCGCCGCTGCCGTGTCATCGAGGTAAACATGGCCTTCGCCGACCCACAGGCGCCGCATCTGATCATCGAGCGCGCGATCGCGGCCTGCCGGGAGCGGCGACTGAAGTCGAACAGTGGCGCTTGAGGTTCTATCGACGGCCGAACGAGCGTCTTTCCGGATTGAAGAAAAACGGAAACGGTCTGAAGCAATTCCAGGAAAAGTGTGACGCGGTTTTCCGTCTGGGATTGCGTAGAAGCCAACAGCTAGAATGTTTGCGTGTTTCGAAGAAAAACGAAAACGGTCTGGAGCAATTCCAGGAAAAGTGTGACGCGGTTTTCCGTCCGGGATTGCGTAGAAACAAACAGCTGGAGCGTTTGCGTGTTTCGAAAAAAAACGGAAACGGTCTAGCGCGACTGATTGGGTAGAACGCCCGCACGCTTGTCGGCCTCGAAGGCTGAGGTGACGCTGGCATAGGGCTCCTGGCGTGCGACGCTCCAGTAGCGCAGCTCGTCGAGCGGAATCTGCGCGCCGGTCATGGCGCAGATGACATAGGAACCCGGCATGAGGATCTGGAAGTCGCCGTCGAGATAGCGAACTTTCGCCTCGCGGTTTCCATGTCCCTCGAACAGATTCATCACACGTCTCCCAGTGGCTTTTCTGGACTGCCATACTCCCGCAGGGCCGACATTTCCAGTTTTTTTAGCTCCGGCCGAACAGGCGTTCGATATCGGAGAGCTTCAATTCTATATAGGTCGGCCGACCGTGATTGCACTGGCCGGAGCCGGGCGTTGCCTCCATCTGGCGTAAAAGCGCGTTCATTTCCTCTGGCCGCAGCCGGCGGCCCGAACGCACCGAGCCATGGCAGGCCATGGTCGCGGCGACATATTCCAGCTTTGCCGCGAGGCCGGCGGCCGTGTCCCACTCGGCGATCTCGTCCGCAAGCTGCCGGATCAGGCCCGGCGCATCCATTTCGCCCAACATCGCCGGCGTTTCGCGCACCGCGATTGCCCCGGGGCCGAAGCGCTCGATCGCGAGGCCGAGGTTGCCGAGCCCTTCCGCATGCGCCATCAACCGGTCGCAGTCTTCCTCGGGCAGATCGACGATTTCGGGAATGAGCAGCACCTGCGAGGGCATCCGTTTCGCGTGCAGCGCCTTGCGCATCGCCTCGAAGACGAGGCGCTCATGCGCCGCATGCTGGTCGACGATGACGAGGCCGTCCTCGGTCTGCGCGACGATATAGTTCTCGTGCAGTTGCGCGCGGGCGGCGCCAAGCGGAAAGCGTGTCGGCGGCTCGTCGGGGCGCGGCGCTTCGCGGGTCGCGTTCGCGTCGGCACGCGCGGTAGGAGTGGAAAACGCTTCGAAGGCCGCCTGCGGTGGTTCCGCAAACGCGACATCGCCGCCCGGATCAACGGAATAGGGCCGCGAAGGCGAGGCCTCGGCCGTCCAGGTCGGCGGGGCGGGCGAGGGGCGCCAGCCCGGCTGGAAGCCGGGGCGGAAGGAGCGCAGCATGTCGCTGGCGCCGGTCGTTGCCGCCCTGTCACCGCCGCGCGCCAAGGCCTCGCGCACCGCGCCGACGATGAGCCCCCGCACGAGGCCGGGATCGCGGAAGCGCACGTCCGACTTCGCCGGATGAACATTGACGTCGACCAGCGCCGGGTCGAGCGTCAGCGCGAGCACCGCAACCGGGAAACGCCCTGCCGGAATGGTCTCCGCGTAGGCCCCGCGGATAGCCGAAAGGATCTGCTTGTCCTGCACCGGACGACCGTTGACGAAGGCGTATTGGTGCGCCGAGTTGCCGCGGTTGAAGGTCGGCACGCCGGCAAAGCCGGTGAGCGTCACCTCCTCGCGTTCGGCGTCAAGCTCGATCGCATTTTCCTTGAACTCCCGGCCGAGCACCTGCGCCATGCGGGCAAGATGGTCGTCGCCGGTGGCAGGAAATTCGAGCGTGGTCCGGTCGCTGCCGGAGAGCACGAAGCGCACCCGGGGGAAGGCGATTGCCATGCGCTTGACCACTTCGGTGATCGCGGCGGCCTCGGCTTTTTCGGTCTTCAGGAATTTCAGCCGCGCCGGCGTGGCGAAGAAGAGATCGCGCACCTCCACGATCGTGCCGGGGTTGGCTGCAGCGGGGCGCTGATGCACGACCCGGCCGCCTGCGACCGCGATCTCCGCGCCCTCCGCGCTGCCTGCTTTCCGGCTGGCGATTGAAAGCCGCGCCACCGAGCCGATCGATGGCAGCGCCTCGCCGCGAAAACCGAGCGTTCGGATATCGTCCAGCGTCTCGGAGATTTTCGACGTAAAATGCCGGCGGACCGCGAGTTCGATATCCGCCGCGTCCATGCCCGAGCCGTTGTCGCTGACCCGCAACAATGCCTTGCCGCCGCCGGCTGTCGCGATCTCGATGCGGGTTGCGCCCGCGTCGAGAGCGTTTTCGATCAGTTCCTTGGCGGCGCTCGCGGGTCGCTCAATGACTTCGCCGGCGGCAATCTGGTTGATCAGGGTTTCGGAGAGCTGTCGAATGGCCATGGCGCATTGTCGGGGATTCGTGCGCCCGAGAAAAGGGCAAAGCGCTTTTGCACCGCAATATTAGCAGTTATCGCAAATATTAATCGCGGCTTAAGACAAAGCCCATAATTTGACCGAGCATGACGCAAAGGCCCTGTTCAGCAGGACGCGTTCCGCGATGTTGCGGCCAGTGGTGGGGCGCCGAACCCCTCACAAGATGGCCGCTGCGGTCTCGTCAGGGTTTCGTCTCGGCATGATGTTGCTTGCTCCCCTTAAGCGTACCGCTCGGGATGATATTGGACATATGCGGGAATCGGACACATGAACGCCGGGATCGGCAACGCGGCCTTCGCAGCGACCGGCGATGCGGCTGGGCCTGAAGCGAGCCTTCAGGCAGCGCTGTTCGACGCTGTGTGCGATGGGCTGGCGGCGGCATTCCTGATCTACGACAGGAACGACCTGATCCTGTTTGCAAGCCGCCACGTCCTGAATTTCTTTCCGATCGACCCGAAATTCCTTGAGCCGTCCACCCGGCTGCGAGACCTGCTCGCAGCGGTCTTCGACACGTCCGTCCGGCCGAGCGAGCCCGAGACAAAGACGATCGCCAGCCTCACACGCGAAGACTGGGTGTCACAAAAGATCGCGACCCATTGGCGCGAGCGCCATGAGAGCACCGAGCGATATGCCGGCGACCGCTGGATTCGCATCACCAAGCGACGGTTGCCGAACGGCTACGGCATCTGCGCCGTCTTCGATACGACCGAGGACCGAAACCGCGAGCAGCAGTGGCGTGTCGATCTCGAGCGCGTGCAGCTGACCGAGGATATTCTCGACAACCTGCCGTTTCCGCTTTTCGTGAAAGACCGCGACATGACCTATGTGGCGGTCAACAAGGCTTTTTGCGACAAGTACCAGACGAGCCGGGACGAGGTGCTTGGCCGCAAGGGCTGGGATCTCTTCTCCGCGGACATCGCGGAACGTTTCGAGGAAAGCGACCGCCACGTGCTGGACACCGGCGAAATGGAGGTCTCCCGCCAACGGCAGATCACTCGCGACGGCATGGAGCGCGATATCGTCACCCGCAAGCAGCGGATCGGCAAGCCGGGCCGCCACTTCATCGTCGGCACGATGCACTACCTCCCGCGCGAGGACGGGGAACTCGAAGATTTCTCGCAGGCCACGTCCGTGACGACCGCGGTGGACGGTTCCCACAAGCGCGGTTTCGTGCCCGCGTCCGAGCGCAAGTCGTCGGCGATGGAAACCTTCGTTCCGGAGAAATTTTCAGGGCGCAAGGTTCTCGTCGTCACAAACGATCTCGCCGCCGAATCCGCCGCCCTGAAGATGCTGGCGAAATATGGCTTCGAGGCCTGCTCGGTTTGCGACGAAAACGAGGAAGCCGCCTTTCTCGACGTGGCCAGCACCCACGGCGTGCGGATCGATCTCGTCGTCATCGACAATCAGCTTGGGCTGAAAGCCTTGGAGCATGCCGCGCGCTATCACATCCCCGCGCTCGAGGTGGACGGCTACCAACTCGCCAACGAGCTGATCTTCCTGATCACCCGCCATTTCAACCGCAAAATCCGGCACACGGCTTCCGATCTCGTCGCCGAGGACGACTGGCAGATCAGCACCGGCGACGGGAGCGACGATCTCGACATCCTCGTGGCCGAGGATAACGACATCAACCAGATCGTGTTCTCGCAGATCCTCGAAGGGCTGGGTTACCGCTATCGCATCGCCGCCAGTGGCGACGAAGCAGTCCGCATGTGGAACGACCGCAGGCCGGCAATCATTCTCATGGACGTTTCGCTGCCCGGTCTCGACGGTTTCGAGGCCACGCGGCTCATCCGCGAAATGGAAGAAGGCACCGGCTTCTCCACGCCGATCATCGGCGTGCTCACCCAGGCATTCGAGGGCGACCGGGCCGCATGCATGCAATCGGGCATGAACGACGTCATCATGAAGCCGGTGAGCCCGGACACGCTGGAAACCGTCTTCCAGGCTTTCATTTCGACCGTCGGAAGCCGGGCGGCAGGATAGTGGTCACTCCGAACCCCGCCTTGTCCGAAAGCCAAGGCGGCTCTTGGCGAAGCAACCGCTAGCTGTTTCTTAAGACTTCACGGCCATGCTCGGCTCTCCACGTAGGATAGCTTGAGATAGCGATGTCATCGTCTGAAATGCAGCGCTTGCAGGCAAGCCAAAACGAGTTGCAAGCGATGTCCTATTCCGATCCGCTGACCGGATTGGGCAGTCGCTATCGGATGCGGGATCGCGTGCGGATACTGGCGGCCGAGCGCGCGAGCGACCCCGCGCCGTTCACGATCGGCATTGCCAATCTCGATGCCTTCAAACCGATCAACGATCTTTTCGGCGCAACCGCCGGCGATGAAATCCTCTGTCAGGTCGCGCATCGGCTGAAGGCCTGCATCCCCGACGGCGCCGTCGTGACGCGACATGGCGGCGATGAGTTCGCCTTCGTGTTGCCGCTCGTTTTCGAGCGCGTGGGCGCGGAAAAATTCGGCCAGATGATCCGCGAAGTGCTGTCGGCGCCCTACGATCTCGGCGACCGCAACGTGCGCCTTTCGGCTTCCTTCGGTTTTGCAATCTATCCTTTCGCAGGCGGCGAATTCGAAGATCTGCTGAAGAGCGCCGAAACGGCGCTCTACCGCTCGAAGCGGCGCGGCCGCGGGCAGATAACGGTCTATTCGCAAGAGATCGTCCGGGAGATGCGCCGCGCGACGCAGCTCGAACAGGCGCTGCGCAATGCCATCATATCGGACGCCATCGACGTCCATTTCCAGCCGATCGTATCGCTCGCCAACAATCATGTCGTCGGCTTCGAAGCGTTGGCCCGCTGGCAGGACCCTGATCTGGGTTTCGTCTCGCCGGCCGTCTTCGTTCCTCTCGCCGAGGATCGCGGCTTCATCGATGCGCTCTCGGATACGCTTCTGCGCAAGGCGACGGAGGCAGCGCTGTCCTGGCCGCGCGAGCTCTTCCTGTCGGTCAATCTGTCCTCGGCGCAACTGATGGACCCCGGCACGAGCAGCAGCATTCTTGCCATTCTCGGCCGCGTGGGTTTCGACCCGCACCGCCTTGAGCTTGAAATCACCGAGACCGCGGTGATGACGTCGGCGGATACGGCGCACCGCATCATCGACGATCTCAAGGCCGCCGGCGTGCGCATCTCGCTCGACGATTTCGGCACCGGACAATCGAGCCTCGGCAGGCTGCGTGACTTCCTCTTCGACAAGGTGAAAATCGACCGGGCCTTTGTCTCGAGGATCAATTCGGATCGGGCCTCGGCACACATCATCAAGGCGATCGTGGCGCTGTGCGAGGGGCTCGATCTGACAGTGGTGGCCGAGGGCATAGAGGATGCCGCCGAGGCGGCCAAGCTGCGCGCGCTCGGCTGCACCATGGGGCAGGGCTATTTCTACGGAAAGCCTGCCGACGCCGCGGCGACGCTGCGATTTCTCAACGAAACCCACGCAAGCTTCGCCGACTACGCGACCGCCTGACGGGCAATGCCTGCCAGGCGCGGGCCTTGAGGCGCACGGTGACCAGCGGGCGACGCCAATAAGCCTCGCATTCGCTCGCCCGCTCGGCAATGATGCCTACTGCTTGAGTACTGCGGCGTCCTTGGCGCCGTAGTCACGTGCCGCGATTGTGAGAAGGCGAAAATGGCAAGCTCCAGAGATCCACTGCTGCAGCCCTACCAGCTGAAGCACCTGACGTTGAAAAACCGCATCATGTCCACGGCGCACGAGCCGGCCTATTCCGAAGACGGGATGCCGAAGGATCGCTACCGACTCTATCACGTCGAAAAAGCCAAGGGCGGCATCGCGCTCACCATGACGGCGGGCTCCGCCGTGGTATCGGCGGACTCGCCGCCCTCCTTCGGCAATCTGCACGCCTATCGCGACGAGATCGTGCCGTGGCTGACGCGGCTCGCGGAGGACTGTCACGAGCACGGCGCGGCCGTGATGATCCAGCTGACGCATCTCGGCCGTCGAACGGGCTGGAACCGCGGCGACTGGCTGCCGGTGCTCGCACCCTCGCCGATCCGCGAACCTGCGCATCGCGCCTTTCCGAAGGAGGCGGAAGACTGGGACATCGAGCGCATCGTCGCGGACTATGCCGCCGCCGCTCAGCGCATGCAGGCGGCGGGGCTCGACGGGGTCGAATTCGAGGCCTACGGCCATCTGATGGACGGCTTCTGGTCACCCGCCACCAACCGTCGCGAAGACGAGTACGGCGGTTCGCTGGAAAACCGCATGCGCTTCTCGACCATGGTGACGGAGGCGGTGCGCAAGGCCGTCGGACCGGATTTCATCGTCGGCATCCGCCTGGTGGCCGACGAGGACTGGGAGAAAGGGCTTTCGCGCGAGGAAGGCGTCGAGATAGCGAGCCTCCTTGCCCGTTCCGGGAGCATCGATTTCCTGAACATCATTCGCGGCCATATCGATCACGATGCGCCGCTCGCCAAGGTGATCCCAATTCAGGGCATGGCATCCGCGCCGCATCTCGATTTTGCCGGCGAGGTGCGTGCCATCACGAAGTTTCCGGTTTTCCACGCCGCCCGTATCGCCGACATAGCGACCGCCCGTCATGCAATCGCCGAAGGCAAGCTCGATATGGTCGGCATGACCCGTGCCCATATCGCCGACCCGCATATCGTGAAAAAGATCATGGCCGGCGAGGAGATGCGTATCCGCCCCTGCGTCGGCGCGACCTACTGCCTCGATCGCATCTATGAGGGCGGGGAGGCGCTCTGTATCCACAATGCCGCGACCAGCCGCGAGGCTGAAATTCCGCACGACGTTGAAAAGGCGGCCGTTTCCCGCCGTGCCGTCGTGGTCGGCGCTGGCCCGGCGGGGCTCGAGGCGGCCCGCGTGCTCGCCGAGCGCGGCCACAGCGTTACCGTGCTGGAAGCGACGGGCAGGGCGGGGGGGCAGGTGAACCTCCTTATCCGCAATCCGCGACGCAGGGAGATGATCGGGATCATCGACTGGCGCGTCGCCGAGTTGGATAGACTGGGAGTCGCGATAAACTACGATGTCTTTGCGGGCGTGGACGAGGTGCTTGCGGAAGCCCCGGACCTTGTCGTCATCGCCACCGGTGGGATTGCGCAATCGCCGGAGCTGGATGCCGGCGAGGAACTCGTCACCTCCAGCTGGGACATTCTGGCCGGTGCCGTCAAACCCGAAGGCCCGGTCCTGCTCTTCGACGACAATGGCGGACATCCGGGCATGTCAGCCGCCGAGGTGATCGCCGAAACCGGCGCTGAACTGGAACTGGTGTCGCCCGAGCGCTTCTTCGCGCCCGAAATGGGCGGCCTCAACCACGTCCCATACGCCAAGGTTTTTGCCGACAAGCATGTTCGCGTCACCATCAATACGCGCCTCAAGTCGGTACGGCGCGACGGCAATGCTCTGGTGGCGGTGCTCGGATCGGATTTTTCAGAGAGCGCCGTGGTGGAGCGGCGTGTCGCGCAGGTCGTGGTGGAGCACGGCACGATGGCCAATGCCGATCTTTATCTCGAACTGAAGCCGCTTTCGCGCAATCTCGGAGCAGTCGACTATGGCGCGCTGCTGAGGCGCGAGACGCCACTTCCCGAGCGCAATGCGGACGGCGGTTTCGATCTCATCCGCATCGGCGACGCAGTCTCCAGCCGAAACATCCATGCGGCGATATATGACGCCTTGCGCTACTGTACGTTGCTGTAGCCAGAGCGGATCTGTTTGTCACGCAATTGCGGACGGAAAGCCATTTCACACTTTTTTCCTGGAATTGCTCCAAACAAAACGACGGCGCTTGCGCGCCGCCGTCTCGATAGGCTGGCTGCTTACTTGGTGGACGACGTTGAGGTCGTGTCCATCGGCGTCGTGCCGGCCGGGGCCGGGGCCTTTTCGGCAGCCTGCATCGCAAGCGTCTTGAACTCCGGAGCGGCCTTCAGGGATTCGGCCGTTTCCGTCGTCGTCAGCTTGACGGTGCCGTCCTCAGCGTTCTGCGCCACATTGATGTTGTGGATCGGAACCGCGACATCCTTCTGACCGATGCCGAGGAACCCGCCGACGCCGACGACTGCGGCAACGAGGCCGCCTTCCTTCTGCATCAGCAAGTCGGTGACCTTACCGACGCTCTCGTTATTGGCGTTATAGACCGACTGGCCGATATAGGTGTTGGCGCTGACCTGATCCGCTTCCTGCTGGGTCAGGTATGTGCCGGCATCGGCAGTCGTGGTTGCCGGAGCGGGGGCTGCGGCAGGGGTCTCGGCGGTCGTCGCCGGCATTGCCGGCTTTGCAACGTCAGGCGTTGCAGGGGTGGCCGGAGCCGTCTGTGCCGCCGGGGCGTTTGCGTCTGCGGGCTGGGTTGCGGCCTGGGCAAAGGCGCCCGTCGCAAACACGGAGGATGCCGCAAAGATTGCCGCCGAAGCTACGGATGTAAGAAGTTTGCCGGTCATCGTGAACCTACCTTTCATTCTGATCGCTCTCTTGCCCCAGCACGGGCGGCGCCATGTCTTGGCTGACCATCAACGTGCCGGTTCAAGAGGGGAATGACTGACGTTACGATTGGTTCCGGCAAAAAAACCGAAAAAATTCAATCACGGAAAGGAACTTTTCGTGAGAATAGAGGCGACGGAACTCTCATGAAACGGCGTTGCAAACGGCGCTGAGCGCCGGCTGCTGGCCATTTGCGAGGCGTGGTTTAGGGAGGGACGCAGGCTGCCTACTGCCTCCGGATCACATCCTGTATGGCGGGTCGAAGCTGCCCTGGACCGCAATCGCAAGTTCCAACAGCGCTCCCGACGACGGCTGCGATGTCAGTGTGGCCTCGTCCAGACCTTCGCGAGCGCTCGTGAATGCGAGGCGATCGGCGTTGCGGCCGATGAAGACCGGGCACGTGGGTTGCGCGACGGGCACACGATAGCGCTCGATGCGCTGCCCATCGGGAGCGTAGTGGTCGACGAAGCCGGAACCCCAGCGGGCGTTCCAGATATGGCCGTTGACATCGCAGACCGAGCCGTCGATGTCGCCGCTCTCATCGGAGCTGTCAACAAGGACCGTCGCCTCGCCAGAGGGCAGACCGCTTGCGGGATCGACGGGCACGCGCATCAGCAGGCCAGCCTTCGAGTCGACGTAGTAGCCGATCGTTCCGTCCGGCGAAAAGCAGATCGAGTTCGGGATGCTGACCTTGTCGAAGAGCTTGGTAACCTTGCCTGCGGCCACGTGATAGATGGCGCCCGCGCCGGTTTCAGCGCGTTTGCCCATCGTGCCGATCCAGAGCGCGCCGGAAACATGCGTGCGGCCGTCGTTGGAACGGTTTCCCGTCTGTCCGGGCTCAAGCAGGGCATGAAGGGTGAGTGCGCCCGTGCCCACGTCGCGCAGAAAGAGGCCTTCCTCGGTCGCGATCAGCTGGCGCCCGGCATCGACGCGCGCCAGAACGCTTGCCATCATCGGCAGGTCATGAACCTGCTTGCGACCGGTGGAAAGGTTGAGTTCGTGAAGCTCCTTGCCGAGAATGTTGAACCACCAGACCGTGTCCGTGTCGGGATCGTAGGTCGGGCCTTCGCCGAGGAGCGAGTTTGTGCCGGAGAGAACCTTGCCGCGAAAGTCGTGCGTGTAGGTCATCCGCTTCAGGCTCCCGTCGCCAAATCGTAGGCTTGAACCGTGACCTTGGCGCGCTCCGTGACCTCGGCAGCCGTCATGCCCGGCTTGTAAAGGCTGGTGCCGAGGCCGAAGGCGAGAATGCCGGCCTTGGTATAGTCGGCAAAATTCTTGTCCGAAACGCCGCCGACAGCCGCGATGACCAACTCGGGCGGCAGCACCGCTCTGATGGCGTTGATGCCGGAGGCGCCGAGCGCGCTTGCGGGAAAAAACTTCAGTCCCGTCGCGCCGGCGCGGGCGGCCTGAAGCGCTTCCGTCGCCGTAAAGACGCCGGGCATGCTGACCATGCCCTTCTCATAGGCGCGGCCGATGACGGCGGTATCGACATTCGGTGTCACCAGCAGCCGGCCGCCGGCGGCATCGAGCCGATCGACGTCCTCGACGGTCAGCACCGTGCCGGCCCCGATCAGGCAATGGTCGGGTGCCATCTTCGCGGCGGTCTCGATCGAGCGGAAAGGATCGGGCGAATTCAGCGGGATCTCGATGGCGGTAATGCCGTTGTCGATCAGCGCGCCGAGGACGCTTTCGACCTCGGCAGGCTTGATGCCGCGCAGGATGGCGATCAGCGGGCGCTTTATCTGAGGGAAGGGGATGCGGTTCATGCGCTTCTTCTTTCATTGTCTGGCCAGATTGCCCTTGCCGCGGCGGAAAGCCCGCGGCGGACGGCGGCGTCGGCGTCGATGGTGCGATAGGTGAGGGCAAGCCGGTCGAAGGCGCGTTCATAAAGCGCCCGAAGCCGTCCCGAGGCAACCAGCGTGATCGTGGCGCCGCTGCCGGCTTCAGCAAGCCCGCCGGCGATTTCCGCTCCGATCAGCGTGCCGGAGATCCGCGCCTGCGCGCCCGCGGCCGTCAGCCCGTGCAGCAGCTGCCCGGCGCGCGCGCCGAAGATCAGGTTGGTGGCGAGCGCCGGCTGCCGATAGGCGGCCTGGATGGCGGCCGCAAAGGCGTTGTCGTCGGCAGGCATGTCCGCCGCACCCGCAACCGCATGGGCAAGAATGCTGTGCTTGCTGATGACATCGAACAGTTCACCCGTCATGAAGGTCGAAAATCCGGTGACGACGCCATCGGCGACGTGGACCCATTTCGAATGCGTGCCGGGCATGCAGACTACGTGCTCCCCAGAAGCCTGCCCTTCGAGCGCGCCGAGCAACTGCGTTTCCTCGCCGCGCATGACGTCGGGCGCATCGGCGAGCCGCTGGGCAAGCCCCGGCAGAATGCGCACGTCACGGGGCTGGCCGGGAACGGCCACGGCAGCGGTTAGGATCGTCTTGAGGGGCGCCGGCGTATCGATATAGCCGGCTTCGAACCATCCTTGCCGCGCGCCGGCCATGCCGCAAACGATGACGGGCAACCCTTCGGGCGCCGCGAGCGCTGTCAAATGAGCTTGCAGAACCTCGGCAAAGCCAGTGCGGGCGGCCGTGGTCATGCCTTCGTCGCTGCGCCGTTCGCCGAGAACGCCGCCTTCAGCGCCCATCAACCAGAGCCTGAAGCTGCTGGTGCCCCAATCCACCGCAACATAGGCGGGTCTTTCCATTAGAGTATGCCTCCATCAACGATGATCGACTGCGCGGTGATGCTTGCCGAGCAGTCGGATGCGAGAAACAGGGTGGGGCCGACAAGATCCTCCGCGGTCAGAACATGCTTGAGGCATTGACGGGCGACCATGGCGGCCATGCTCTCGTCGGTCAGCCAGAGTGCCCTTTGCCGTTCGGTGGCGATCATGCCCGGCATGACGGCGTTGACGCGCACCTTCTCCGGGCCGAGCCGCGCGGCGAGGTTCTTGGTCATGCCGATTATGCCGGCCTTCGCCGTGGCGTAGACCGGTATATCCGGAATATTGAGCATGAAGGCCATCGAAGAGAAATTGATGATCGATCCGCCGCCGGCCGACCGCATCAACGGCGCGACGGCCTGCGCCACAAAAAACATCTGCTTGAGATTGATCGCCTGGCTGTCGTCCCAATCGCTCTCCGTCACCGTGTCGAATTCGTGGCGGTTGTCCCAGCCGGCATTGTTGACGAGGACACGGACGGCGCCGAAGTCGGATTCGATGGCCGCGACCGTGCTCTTGACGTTGCCGACGTCCCGCAGGTCGGTGTGATAGAAGGCGACCGCGTGGGCACTGGTTGCCGATATCCGTTCGGCAAGATCGCGGCTCGCCGCCTCGGCGATGTCGATGAAGGAGACGCGCGCGCCTTGCGCGGCGAACCCTTCCACCAAAGCCGCGCCGATGCCCGAACCGCCGCCGGTAACCAGCACCGGACGATCCCTAAGATCGGGAAATTGCGCTGTCGTCGCTGCCACGTCTCTCTCCCATGTATTCCATTATGTGGAACTTGATTTGACTATCTGGAAATATCGGCCTAGCGTCGAGGTCTTGTCAAGCTGGAGTGAATGCAGAGATGGACGAAGATGCGCCGGCGGCAAGGGCAGGCGGCGGTCGGGATACCGGAACGCTCGGCAAGCTGATGTCTCTCGTGGAATGCGTGGCCGCGGCCGACGCGCCGATGCGGTTCACCGACATCCTGTCGCGGGCCGATCAGCCGCGCGGCACGGTGCACCGGCAACTCACCCATCTCGTCGAGGAAGGATTGCTGGAGATGACCGATGACGGGCGCTATCTGCCCGGACTTAGGCTCTTGAGCCTCGCATCGCGGAGCTGGGCGCGCAACGAGTTCCGGTTGGTTGCCGAACCGCATCTGCGCCGGCTGCAGGAGAGAACCGGCGAGACAGTCCATCTCGGCGTCCTTCGCGGCACCGAGGTCATCTATCTCGACAAGGTGGAGGGTCGCCAGTCGGTTCGGATGTATTCGCAAGTCGGCAATGCCTCGCCAGCCTATTGCACCGGCGTCGGCAAGGCGGCGTTGTCGACGCTTGACCAAGAGGCCCTCGCCAGGCTGGTCGGCGAGATGCGCTTCCATCCTTTCACCGAGCGCACCCATCTAAGTGCGGCAGCGCTGCTTGCCGATGTCGAGAAGATCACTGCCGATGGCCACGCTATCGACAATGAGGAACACGAGGCGGGCATCTGCTGCGTGGCCGCGCCCATCCATGCCGAGGGCCATGATCTGAGGGCCGGAGTGTCGGTGACCGGTCCGGCATACCGTGTTACGCCTGAGCAACTGATGGCGTGGGCGCCGCAGGTGCGCGCGACGGCCGCCGATATCGTGCGGGACATCAAGAACCGTCTCGGTCCGCGCCGCTAGAGTATCCGTCTTGTTCGGACGGAAAAACCGCATCACATTTTTCCTGGAATTGCCGCTAGTTTTCCACTCGTTTCACGAGAATTCCTCCTTTTTGATTGACCGTTCATAAGTATGACTTATCTTTGACCGCGAAATGCGAGTCGAAGAGCGTCCCCTGGACAATGGAATCCTGCGCGGCGCGACTCGAGGGAAGTGAAGACTGATGACTACGGCGGCGTTGCACGGCGAGGATTACCTGGCCGAAATTATCGGCTTGCGGACACATTTCGATGTCTTCCGCTTCATGAAACAGCTGACCGAAACCGTTCGCGCGCGTGCATTCATGGTTCTCAGCATGCCGCCCGCGACGTCCGTCGATCTGCAGAGCAGCTCGATCCTCTCCAACTGGCCCGCCGAGCTGATCTCGCTCTACGATCGGGAGCGGCTGATCGTCAAAAGCCCGATGGTGCGGCGCCTGCGAAATTCGGCCGTCCCCTTCGTCCATGACATGGGCGACAAGGCCGCGGAGCGCGAGGACGGCAGAACGGGCCTTGCCAAGTCGCTCTTCGAGCGCTTCGGAATGCCGCGTTGGGGTGTCTTTCCCACCCACGACGCGACGGGCCTGAGGGGCGTCATTTCCTTCGCCGGCGACCGCGAAGCGTTCACGCCGCAGGAAATGAAGGAACTGAGCTTCGTCTCCATCCATGTCTTTAGCCGGTTGGGTGAGCTTCGACAGGACGACTGCCGCGTTGGCGGCGGTATCTCGGAGCGCGAGCTCGACTGCCTGAACTGGACCGCCGCCGGCAAGACCAGCCTGGAGATCGCCGAGATCCTCGGCCTGTCGGAGCACACGATCAACCACTACCTGAACCGCGCGGCAAAGAAGCTCGACACAGTCAATCGGACGCAGGCGGTTGCCAAGGCGCTGCGGATGGGTCTCATCCGCTAGTGAGCATCGTGCGCAAAATCCGGGCAGTTTGCGTCGAGATTGATCGCACGGCCGCCCCGGTATTCGCAGCTCTCCCGACGAAAAGGCGCTCAATCGACCCAAAACGGCACAACTTCAGTTGGCATATTTCATGCTTCTAGTAGTCAGAAGTCCAGAGGGGACTTTGACAACAGCGCCGGCCAACGGCGCGGAATGAAGGGACGCCACCGAGCCTGGCTACCATCACAGGGGATCAGGTCACGGGGCGTTCCTTGCTTTTGTGGTGGTCGGGACTTTGTACCCGGCTACCACATTTTTTTCTCCGCCTACCATTTTCTTTCTCACCCACGCCCTATGTCCGGCGGTATTGTTTAGAGAACCGTTGCGGTCGGAGGGCGCAAGCCCGGCGGACCACCGGCTGCAACGGGCCGCCGCCGTTTTGATCGCGCATGACCCTCCTTGTGATCGCTTTCGATTGAGGGGTCATGTGCCAGGCGGCGCAAAGCGTCGCCTGCTGAAAGCTGCCGTTGCAGCATGTCGGGGGGCAGGCGGCGTTCGCGGCTGAAAGCCGAAACCGCACCACGGGGCCTATTCACCTCAGGACGCGCGAAGCGTGCTCAAACGCTGCCACGGCTCATAAGACGCTGGCCATAACCGCCGAGAATTATTAAGAAGAGAAGCTTCGTGACCAGCCGGCGATTTTCACCGGCTGGGTCGCGGCGGGACTGGCAAGGGAGCAGGCACGGGTATGGCCGAGATTACCAAGGAACAGGTTCTGGAGACGCTTAGGACGGTGCGTGGTCCTGATCTCGAGCACAACATCGTCGAGCTCGGCATGGTCTCCGACGTCTTCATCTCCGATGCCAAGGTGTATTTCTCGATCACGGTTCCGGCCGAGCTGGCACAGGAGCTGGAGCCGCTGAGGCTGGCGGCCGAACGCGTCATCAAGGAAATGCCCGGCGTCAAGGGCGCGCTCGTGGCGCTGACCGCTGACAAGAAGATCGGTGCCGCGCCCGCCGCGCCGCCGCCGCAGGGACATGGCCACGCGCACCCCCATCCTCAGGGCCATCAGGCGCGCGCCGGCAAGATCGGCGTTCCCGGCATCAAGTCGATCATCGCGGTTGCCTCCGGCAAGGGTGGCGTCGGCAAGTCGACCACCGCCGTCAACCTGGCGCTTGGGCTCCTCGCCAACGGCCTTCGGGTCGGCATTCTCGATGCTGACATCTACGGCCCTTCGATGCCGCGGCTGTTGAAAATTTCAGGCCGGCCGACGCAGATCGACGGCCGGATCATCAAACCGATGGAAAATTACGGCCTGAAGGTGATGTCGATGGGCTTCCTCGTCGACGAGGAGACCGCGATGATCTGGCGCGGCCCGATGGTCCAGTCGGCGCTGATGCAGATGCTGCGCGAAGTGGCCTGGGGCGAGCTCGACGTGCTTGTCGTCGACATGCCGCCCGGCACCGGCGATGCACAACTGACGATGGCCCAGCAGGTGCCGCTCGCGGGCGCAGTCATCGTGTCCACGCCGCAGGATCTTGCGCTGATCGATGCGCGCAAGGGTCTCAACATGTTCCGCAAGGTGGAAGTGCCGGTGCTCGGTATCGTCGAGAACATGAGCTATTTCATCGCCCCCGACACCGGCACCCGCTACGACATTTTCGGCCATGGCGGAGCGCGCAGGGAGGCCGAGCGGATCGGCGTGCCGTTCCTGGGCGAAGTGCCGCTCACGATGGGCATCCGCGAAACCTCCGATGCCGGCACGCCGGTCGTGGTCTCCGAGCCGGACAGCATCATTGCCGGCGTCTATCGCGACATCGCCGCCAAGGTGTGGGCCGAGCTTAACGGCACGCCACAGCGGGCGGCCCCGGCAATCGTTTTCGAGTGATGTTGCGGCACCTCGCCCGATTGTGTTGATCGCGGCTTGTGCTATGACTTTGCTGCATCCCCGATTCTGCGACGAAAGCGCGTGCGAATGAGGACAGGCTTGATTCTTTATTCGCTTTGCTGCATATGCGCCGCCGGAGTGAACGCGGCCGGACATATGTCGTGACGGCGGGCCACTCCATGGAAACTTCGGCTCGCCAGCCTCTATGGAAAGTGACGTCAGCCGAAGTATGGAAAATACAGCACATCGGAGCATGGACAACGTATGCCCGGCCGAAGCGGCGGGCGGCGTCCGGAGTTTTATGAGCTTCTTTTTTTCGCCCTTTCGATCCAAGCGAAATCGCCCAACGCGCCGCGGCGTAGCAGGCGTGAGCGTTGTGCTGTCGGTGACGGCTCTTCGCGCCTCAGCGGCCGCGGGGCATGGCATGCCGGGAGCGACCCGGTGATCACCGCCTACCGCTCCAACTGCAAATCGATCGAGATCACCGATCTCTCGGGCGCGACCAGCGTTCCTGACGATATCGTGTGGATCGATATGGTCGAGCCGGGGCGCGAGGAAGAGGCCTTCATCGAAGGCCTGCTCGGCGTCGATCTGCCGACGCGCGAGGATCTGAAGGATATCGAGCCCTCGAGCCGCCTCTACGTCGAGAACGGAGCCGCCTTCATGACGGCATCGCTCGTCTGCAAGGCCGAGACCCAGGTGCCCGCGCTGACGGATGTCGGCTTCGTGCTTGTGAAAAACCGCCTCGTCACCGTGCGTTACGCGCAGCCGAAATCCTTCGGGCTATTCATCGCGGCACTCCATCGCATTCCCGATGAAATGCGCAGCGGCGCTTCTTTGCTCGCCAAGCTTCTCGAAACCATCGTCGACCGTACCGCCGAGATCATCGAGCAGTCCGTCAGCCGCATCGACATTCTCTCGACGCATGTTTTCGGCGAGCGGGCGAAGAAGATGCGGCGCTCGTCGGATTTCCTCGAGGAGAAGCTGCGCGACATTGCCGGCTACCACCGCATCATCAGCAAGGTGCGGGACAGCCTGATGTCGCTGTCGCGCGTGCTCACCTTCGTCCAGACGCTGCCGGCACTGCATGAAGACCGGCAGGCAAAGGAACTTTGCCGCAATGTCCAGCGCGACGTCCAGTCGCTGTCGGAACACGCGTCCTTCATCGCCGGCAACGTCACGTTCCTCCTCGATGCCTCGCTCGGCCTCATCAACATCGAACAGAACGCCATCATCAAAATATTCTCGATCGCCTCGGTCGTCTTCTTGCCGCCGACGCTTGTCGCATCGATATATGGCATGAATTTCGAGCACATGCCGGAGCTGCATCTCATTCTCGGCTATCCGGCCTCGCTGCTCTTCATGGTGGTTTCCGCCGTCGTCCCCTTCTTGTTTTTTCGCTGGAAAGGCTGGCTCTAAGAGCCTAGTGATCCTGAATGTCCCATGACCAACACCATTCTCCCGATGGGAAAATGAAACCGCGCAACCTCTTCGGCCTCGTGCTGGGATCGATCGGGGTCGTCTACGGCGACATCGGCACTAGCCCCCTCTACGCGTTTCGCGAGGCGTTGAAACCGGTGGCGGCGGACGGTCTGACCCGCGGCGAGGTGATCAGCCTCGTGTCGCTGATGTTCTGGACGCTGACCATCATCGTGACCTTCAAATACGTGCTGTTCCTGCTTCGAGCAGACAACGACGGCGAAGGCGGCACGCTGTCGCTGCTGGCCCTGCTGATGAAGACCGCGAATGGCCACGCCGCGGTGCTGACGTTGCTCGGCCTCGTGGGTGCCGCCCTTTTCCTCGGCGATTCGATGATCACGCCGGCGCTGTCGGTTCTCTCGGCGGTCGAAGGCATCAAGCTGGTGACGCCGTCGCTATCACCCTACATCGTGCCCATATCCGTCGTCATTCTGGCGATGCTCTTTGCCATCCAAAGCCATGGCACGGGCGCGGTCGCGCGCTTTTTCGGGCCGATCATGGCGCTGTGGTTCCTCGTGATGGGAGTGGCGGGTCTTTCGCATATCGCCGACGACCTCTCGATTCTCGCCGCCTTCAATCCCTGGTATGCGATCACCTTCCTGATGCATGAGGGCTTTTTCGGCGTGATCGTGCTCGGCGCCGTCTTCCTGACGGTGACCGGGGCAGAGGCGCTCTACGCCGATCTCGGGCATTTTGGCCGTTCGCCGATCCAGACCGCATGGTTCGCGCTGGTGTTTCCGTCGCTGACGCTGTGCTATCTCGGCCAGGGCGCGCTGGTATTGAGCGAGCCGCTGACCATGTCGAACCCGTTCTACCTGCTGTTTCCGCAATGGGCCCTCTTGCCGGCCGTCCTGCTGGCGACCGCGGCCACCATCATCGCCAGCCAGTCGGTCATCACCGGCGCGTTCTCGCTGACGCGACAGGCGATCCACCTCGGCTTCCTGCCGCGCATGGAGATCCTCTTCACCTCGGAGACCAATACCGGCCAGATCTTCCTGCCGTCGGTCAACACGGTGCTGTTCTTCGGCGTCATCTTCCTCGTCATAAGCTTCCAGACGTCGGATGCGCTGGCGATCGCCTACGGCATCTCGGTGACCGGCGCCATGGTCGTCACCTCCATCATGGCCTTCGAGTTCGTCCGCGCCCGCTGGAACTGGTCGCTGCCGGCCGCAATCGCCGTGCTCACTCCGCTGGTGGCGCTCGAGCTCGTCTTCCTGGGCGCGAACCTCGTGAAAATCCACGACGGTGGCTACGTCCCGATCCTGATCGCCACGGCATTCACGCTGATCATGTGGACCTGGCGTCGCGGCACCCGTATCCTGACCGAGAAGACGCGCCACACGGACATCCCGCTCCAGGCCTTCGTCAGTTCGATCGAGCGCAAGAGCGAGCACTCGCCGGCCTCCGTGCCGGGGACCGCGATCTTCCTTACCAGCGATCCTGAATCGGCTCCGGCGGCGCTGCTGCACAATCTGAAGCACAACCACGTCCTGCACGACAAGAACGTCATCCTGACGATCCGCACCACCAACAAGCCGCGCGTCTCCCAGGAGCATCGCTACACGGTGGAGAAGATTTCCGACCGGTTTTCGCGTGTCGAGCTGCGTTTCGGCTTCATGGAGGCGCAGAATGTTTCGCAGGCGCTGGCGGCGCTGCGCAAAACCGGCCTGAAGTTCGACATCATGTCGACCTCCTTCTATCTCGGGCGGCGCAAGCTGGTGCCGGACGCCAAATCGGGCATGCCGCAATGGCAGGACCGGTTGTTCATCGCGCTCGCCAATGCCGCCGCCGACCCTTCCGACTACTTCCGCCTGCCGGCGAACCGCGTCGTCGAACTCGGCTCGCACGTCATCATCTGACGGAATTGGATTTCCCCTTCGAAAGGCTCGGCGCTCGCCGGGCCTTTTCTTTTGGCCGCCGAGCCAGCCCGCGCCGAAAGCGTCTGCCGGGATTAACCATCCATCAAGGTTAATGGGTGATTATCGCCTGACGTTACGTATTTCCGTGGAGTCCGGTGTTGCGTCTCTTGAGTAACCCCCATCGCAAATTCGGCTTTTTGCCGCAGAATTGCACCTCGCCGGCCGTCTTCGGGCTCGTCGCTTGGCTCGTTTTTCCCTCTGCGGCCGCACATGCCGATCTCGCCGGGCTTCTGGCGGGCCTCGATCGCGGCACCAGCTGGCGCATGGTGCTGACCGATTCGCCCGCGGGCTCCGTTCAGCAGGCCGAACTCGCCTTTGGCCACGCCGATGGGGAGGGGAACTTGATCGACGGCGGAATGCTGCTGCCGGACGGCCGACGTGTCGCGTTTATCTCGGGCAAGAAGGGGAGCGATCCACGGCCCGACGAAGACCGCATCGACCGCTCCAAGAAGAAGGGTCGGGTCGTGGCCGTCGAGCCGATGCAGCCGCCCAAGGATTTTTCGGCCGGTTCCGTCGTCCATCGCGAAAGCCGCCTTCTGCAGCCGAAGCTCGAACTCGACGACCGCAGCGCCTTCCTGAAACCGAAAATCCGCGGCAAGGAAATCGAAATCGCAACGGCCTTTTATCGCAAGGGGCCTCAGAAGCCGGACAGTGCGGTGCCGCCGATGCTCGCGAGCCTCGTGACCAGCAGCGACGGCGACAGCCTGGCGACGGCTTACGCCGCAACGCCTGACTACGCCCGCGTCTCGCCGTTTGATTCCATTCTTGCGAAGGATCAGGACAGCGAGGGCCGCTTCGTGCCGCAGATCGGGCCGCAGGACCACGCCTGGGCCGCGAGCGTCTTGCCACCGGCGGTCTTCTCGTCGGACGAGCAGCAGTGCCTCGCGACCGGCATCTATTTCGAGGCGCGCGGCGAGTCGGTAAAGGGGCAGGCCGCGGTGGCTCAGGTGATCCTCAATCGCGTGCGCAATCCGGCCTATCCGAAAACGATCTGCGGCGTCGTCTATCAGAATGAAAACTGGCGCAACGCCTGCCAGTTCTCGTTTGCCTGCGACAACGTTAAGGACCGTGTGAACTCCGCCTATCATTGGCGTGTCGCCCGGCAGGTTGCCATGGCCGTGACGGCCGGCAAGATCTGGCTGCCCGAAGTGGGATCGGCGACGCACTATCACGCGGTTTACGTCCGCCCCAGATGGGCGGCTGAAATGGCCAAGGTCGGTCGGATCGGCATGCATATCTTTTACCGGACCTACGGCGGCGGCTGGAGCTAGCCTTTCGGAGCGGAAAAGAGGCTCCGTCAGCGGCAAAATCCATGGAATCCCATCGCTGAAGCGGCGATGGGTAACGGATTCTTGCCCGCAGTTTTGCGCTGCCGCCTCTATTTTGCCGTAAGTCAATGATTCTTCTTCTATATTTTATGGCTGGACATCAACAGTCGACGCCTTGACTATGCTTTTCCCTAAAACTATGTTGCGCGCGACTTCAGAACGGGCCGAAGGGTGATGAAACCTGTCGTTCGTTTGCGCATATCGCCGGGGTAGCGACTGCGAGCAACGAGACGAAAAGGGAGATCGCCATGACGGAGGACCGCGACGAAGGTCTTGAAAAGCGCCGGGCGCAGCTGGGGGCCGAATTGGCAAACAAGCGCTCCGAGGTGGGGGGTGAAGACGCGAGCGATGTTCGCGCTGAGGTGAGCCGCAAGGGCTTCGCTCAGGCGATCAAGCTTTCGAGCGAATTCGTAGCCGCCATTATCGTTGGTGCTGTTCTGGGCTATATCGTCGACCGTTTTGTCGGCACGGCGCCGTGGGGCATGATCATCTTGCTGCTACTCGGTTTCGCTGCCGGTGTGTTAAACGTCATGCGCTCCGCGGGGATGGTGGCAACGCCCTCCGAAACGGACCGCAAAGGCGGAAAAGATTAATAACGGATCGGCGCCGGCGGCGTTGTTCCATCAAGACCGATTTCCGCCTCCGGGCGGGCCAAAATGAGAGAGAGCAAGCGGTGTCCAGCGATCCGACCCATCAGTTTGTGATTCAGAAGATTGTGCCGATCGAAATCGGCGGGCTCGATCTCTCGTTTACCAATGCGTCGCTGTTCATGGTCGCCTCTGTAGCCCTCGCTGCCGGGTTCCTATATTTCGCAACCTCGAACCGCAGCTTGATTCCGAGCCGTTCGCAGTCGCTTGCGGAAATGTCCTACGAGTTCATCGCCACGATGCTGAAAGAGGGGGCCGGCACCCAGGGGATGAAGTTCTTCCCCATGGTCTTTTCGCTCTTCATGTTCGTGCTGACGGCCAACCTTCTGGGCATGGTTCCCTATTTCTATACGGTTACCAGCCAGATCATCGTCACTTTCGCGCTGGCGCTGTTCGTCATCGGCACCGTCATCGTCTATGGCTTCTATAAGCATGGTTTCGGCTTCCTGAACCTCTTCGTGCCGCATGGCGTGCCTGGCGCGCTGCTGCCGCTGGTCGTGGTGATCGAAATCATCTCGTTCCTGTCCCGGCCGATCTCACTTTCGGTTCGTCTTTTCGCCAACATGCTGGCCGGCCACATCACGCTTAAGGTGTTCGCGGGCTTCGTCGCCTCGCTTGGAGCGCTGGGCGCGCTCGGCATCGGCGGCTCCATCCTTCCCCTCATCATGACCGTCGCCCTGACCGGTCTCGAGTTCCTCGTCGCCTTCCTCCAGGCTTACGTCTTTGCGGTGCTGACTTGCATGTACCTCAACGACGCGATCCATCCGGGTGGTCACTAAGGATACCGACATTGACGTCTGCAGGGCGTCAGTCATTCGCCGCAACAACCCATTTCTAAAAGGAGTTCAACATGGAAGCGGAAGCAGCAAAGTTCATCGGTGCAGGCCTGGCTTGCTTTGGTATGGCCGGCACGGCTCTCGGCCTCGGCAACATCTTCGGCAACTACCTGTCCGGCGCTCTGCGCAACCCGTCTGCTGCTGACAGCCAGTTCGGCCGTCTCGTATTCGGCTTCGCCGTGACGGAAGCTCTGGGCATCTTCTCGCTGCTCATCGCTCTCCTCCTGCTCTTCGCCGTCTGATTTCGACGGGTTGATGGATCACGGCTTGCCTGGTGCCAGCCGTGATCTTTCGCATTTGAGAGTACACCTGGAGGTGAGCATGTTTGTGACCCCGGCTTACGCGGAAGACGCTGCGGCGGCGACCGAGACAGGTCAGGCGGCCGCGCCCGCAGCAGGCGAATTGAATACGGAAACCGGCGTGCCTCAGGAAGGTCACGGCGGTCACAAGGTATTCCCGCCATTCGACCACACGACTTTCGCCTCGCAGTTGCTGTGGCTGGTCATTACCTTTGGCGTGTTCTTCTTGCTCATGCAAAAGGTCCTCGTGCCCCGCGTCGGCGGCATCCTGGAAAGCCGCCATCAGCGCCTCTCGCAGGATATCGACGAAGCCGCCCGTCTGAAGGCTGAGGCCGATGCCGCGGTTGCGACCTACGAAGGCGAACTTGCCGCCGCGCGCACCAAGGCCAACGCCATCGGCACGGCCGCCCGCGAAAGCGCCAAGGCAAAGGCGGAAACCGAGCGTCTAGCGATTGAGGCAAGCCTGGCCGAAAAGCTGAAGGCTGCCGAAGCGCGCATCGCCGGCATCAAGGAAAAAGCATTCGCCGATGTCGGCACGATTGCTGAAGAGACTGCCGCTGCGGTGGTCGATCAGCTGGTCGGCGGAACGGTCGCAAAGACCGACGTCGCAGCGGCCGTTGCCGCGGCAACCGCAAAGCGGGAGGCTTGATCCATGGAATTCCATCTGGACCAAACATTCTTTGCGTTCGTCGGTCTGATCATCTTCCTCGCGCTCGTCGTCTATCTGAAGGTGCCGGGAATGATGGCGAAGTCGCTCGACGACCGCGCCGATCAGATCCGCAACGAGCTGGCTGAAGCCAAGCGTCTTCGCGAAGAGGCCCAGCATTTGCTGGCCGAATATCAGCGCAAGCGCAAGGAAGCCGAAGCGGAAGCCGCCCACATCGTGGCCGCCGCCGGTCGCGAAGCCGAAATGCTCACCGCCGAGGCAAAGAAGAAGACGGAAGAATTCGTCGAAAACCGCACGGCGCTATCCGAACAGAAGATCAAGCAGGCGGAAGTCGAGGCGATGAAGGCGGTTCGTTCCGCAGCCGTCGATCTCGCGATCGCTGCCGCCGAAACGGTTCTGGCCAAGAAGGCCGACGCCAAAGTCCAGTCGGAGCTCTTCAAGAGCGCCGTCGGCGACGTCAAGGCTCGGCTCAATTAACGCAAGTATGCAGACGGAGGATTTTCCCTCGTCTTGAAGCTAGTCGCTTCTGAAGTTTGAAAACCGCTCGCAGCAGAACGCTGCGGGCGGTTTTTCTTTTGAGAAGGGTCTCGCAGGGCCGTTGCAGCGTGCAAAAGAGGCTATCAATCCAGACGCTCTTCCTCGCACGGCATGACGCTGTCCTTGCGCAACGGGCGGAATGTCATGCGGTGGAGGCTGCAGGGACCGTTGGCGGCGATGCCGGCGCGGTGTACAGCCGTCGCATAGCCGACGTGGTCGGCAAATCCATAGGCCGGGAACGTCAGATGCGCACGCGTCATCATCCGGTCACGGGTCACCTTGGCGACGATCGAGGCCGCGGCGATAGAGAGCGACCGCGCATCGCCTTTGACCACCGCCTGTCCGTGACAGGGGAGCCCCATCGGCACGTCCAGACCGTCGGTGAGTACGTAGGCCGCGGGGATCGCGAGACCGAGGACGGCGCGGCGCATGGCATCGAGGCTGGCCTTGCGGATATCGGTACCGTCGATACGGGTGGAACTCGACGACGCGATGGCGATGGTCGCCGTGGCGAGGATCGCTTCGAAAAGCTGTTCACGGCGTGCCGCCGAAAGCTGCTTGGAATCGTTGAGGCCATCTGGGATGCGTTCAGGGTCGAGGATCACGGCTGCCGCGACCACCGGTCCCGCGAGCGGCCCTCTGCCCGCTTCATCCGCGCCGGCCACTGGCCAGTGCCCGGCCTTGCGCGCCGAAAGTTCCAGCCTGAAATCGGGCACGATCGGAACATCTTCGAACAGCAGAGGAGAATCGGGTGGCGTGCGGCGTGTCATGCGGCAGACACTCGCACGCCAACCCGATTTCCTGCAAGCCCCCGGTGTCAGGCGGCGGCGGCTCCGGGGGCGATCCGGCGGACAGGGACAGGGTGTAGTCCGCGGGATTCAGTCTGGAATATCCGGACACAAACGCGCATCGACGCGCTTGCGTCAGGCATTTCTCAAAGCAAAGACAGCTGGACGCCGCTGCCGTCCGGCGGCACGAAGAGCGCGTCGGTGAGCTGAATGCTACGGCGCGTCAGCCCAAGCCGCTTCGTCGCCATCTCGAAACGGCGGCTGATCTGCCACGCATAGGGGCCGGCGCCCTTCATCCGTTTGCCGAACTCGGCGTCATAGTCCTTGCCTCCACGCATCGAGCGCACCAGCGACATGACGTGCCGATAGCGGTCAGGGTAGTTCTGCAGCAGCCAGTCGCGGAAGAGCGGGCTCACCTCGAGCGGCAGTCGCAGGATGACGTAGCCGGCCTCCCGCGCGCCGGCGGCTTTTCCCGCTTCGAGGATACGTTCGATCTCGTGGTCGTTGAGCGCGGGAATGATCGGCGCCACCATGATGGAGGTCGGAATACCGGCGTCACTCAGCGCCTTGATCGCCTCCAGCCGTCGCGTCGGCGTTGCCGCGCGCGGCTCCATGCTGCGCGCGAGCTTGCGGTCGAGCGTCGTGACCGACAGCGAGACGCGCACCAGATTTCTGGAGGCAAGCTCGGAAAGTATGTCGATGTCACGCATCACCATCGCCGACTTGGTGACGATGGACACGGGGTGGTGAGCCTTGTTCAGCACTTCGAGGATCTGGCGCATAATCCGCCATTCCTTCTCGATCGGCTGATAGGGGTCGGTATTGGTGCCGATCGCGATGACGCGCGGCTTATAGCCGGGCTTGGCGAGTTCGCGCTCCAGAAGCTTCGCCGCATCCGGCTTGGCAAACAGCTTCGCCTCGAAATCCAGCCCCGCCGAAAGCCCCATATAGGCGTGCGTCGGGCGCGCGAAGCAGTAGATGCAGCCGTGCTCGCAACCGCGATAGGGGTTGATCGAGCGGTCGAAAGGGATGTCCGGCGAGGTGTTGCGGGTGATCGCGGTTCGCGGCCTTTCCACCTGAACCTCGGTTTTGAACGGCGGCAAATCTTCCAGCGTTTCCCAGCCGTCGTCGACGAGCTCGCGGCTGAGGGGCTCGAATCGGCCGGTCGGGTTGAGGCCGGCACCACGGCCGCGACGGCGGTCGATCTCTATTCTCAGACCTGAAGCGACGACCAGCGCGTCGGCAATATCCGCCGTATTGGCAGGCGCAAACGCTGCCTGCCCTGCAAGGGACTGCTCGTTCATCGAAATCTCCCTGAGCCGGTCGGCATGCATCCTGCCGGTTTCCGTCTCTTCGGCGGACGTTGCCGTCCGCGTTGACCTTGATTAAATTCCTAGGGGACAAATGAGAACAATGCAAGAACAAAATGCGTTACCCACGCGCCGACAGCGCTCCATCCACAGCCGGGGTGGTACGATCATGCGACTTTTGGCCCCTTCACAGGTTTCCGCCTCATGGGCTATAAGCGCAGGCATGTTGACGGTAATTATTGAATGTCAGGATCAGGAATCGGAACTGGCGCAGACCCTTGCGGTTCTGGTGTCGGGCGCGGTCGAGGGGCTTGTCTGCGACGTCGTCGTGCTCGATCGCGGTTCTGGCGACGGCACGTCCCGCGTCGCCGATGCGGCGGGCTGCCGCTTTTATTCCCAGTGGGATGTGAAGGATATTCTTGATTCGGTGCGCGGCGACTGGCTGCTCTTCGTCGAGCCCGGCGCGCGCCCGCAGGCCGGCTGGATCGACGAGATCGCCGAGTATGTGGCGCTGAACAAGATGCCTGCGCGGTTCACCGCCTCGCGCGGCTACCGCCGTCCCTTGTTGCAGCGGCTGCGGCGCCGGTTGCCTCCGCTCGAACTCGGGCTTCTGGTGTCCAAGCGGCAGGCGGTGGCGAGCGCTCGCAGCGGCATGGAGCTTTCGGAATTCGCGATAGGCCGCAAGACGCGTCGGCTCGCCTGCGAGATCATTCCGTCGTGGGTCGCGCGCGCGGCGCGCTGACCTTCATTTGCCGCGCTTCAGATGCTCGTCGAGCCGGGGCATGATCTCCACGAAATTGCAGGGCATATGGCGATAGTCGAGCTGTGCCTTCAGTATGCCGTCCCAGGCATCCTTGCAGGCGCCGGGCGAGCCGGGCAGCACGAAGATGAAGGTGGCGTTGGCCAGCCCGGCGGTCGCGCGCGATTGGATCGTCGCCGTCCCGATCTTTTCAAACGAGATGTGATGGAAGATCGCCGAAAATCCGTCCATGCGCTTTTCAAACAGCGGCTCGAGCGCATCCGGGGTCACGTCGCGACCGGTAAAGCCGGTGCCGCCTGACGTGATGACGACGTCGACGGCCTCGTCAAGCGTCCAGGCCTCGACCGTCGCGCGGATGCGCTCCCTGTCGTCCGGAACGATGGCGCGGGCGATAAGCCGGTGGCCCGCTTCGGCAATGCGCGCGGCAAGCGTGTCGCCGGATTTGTCGTCGGCAAGCGTGCGGGTGTCGGAGACGGTCAGCACGGCGATGCCGACCGGAATGAAAGGACGCGCTTCGCCAGAATGTGCCATCAGCCGGCTCCCGCCATGGTCTCGATTGCCTGGAAATACCAGTCTGGCCGGGCCCTGTGAAGCGCTGCGGCGGCTTGACCGGCAGCGCCAGCGTCGTCGAATAGGGCAAAGCAGGTGGCGCCGGAGCCGGACATGCGCACAAGACGAGCGCCGGGCTGTTGCTCCATCAGTTCTAAGAGCGTGAAGATCTCGCCGCAGATCGCCCGTGCCGGCGGCTCCAGATCGTTGCGCAGGCCGCGCATGACGGCAAGCCACTCGTCGCGGCTGCGCGGCGCGCCTGTCTCAAAACTGAAGCCAGGATTGTCCTTTTTTTCAAGCCTGCCGAACACCTCGGGCGTCGAAACTCCCTTGAGCGGATTGCCGAGCACCACGGAAAAGGAGGGTAGATGCGGGAGCGGGCGGATTTCCTCGCCGATCCCGCAGGCGATCAGAGGCCGGCTTGCAAGGCACATCGGCACGTCGGCGCCGAGCTTGAGTGCGATTTCCTGGACGGTGGCAGGCGGTAGGGTAACCCGCCAGACGCGGGATAAGCCGCGCAAAACCGCCGCAGCATCAGCCGATCCTCCGCCGATCCCCGAAGCGATCGGCAGGTTCTTTCGCAGATGGATATGGACCGGGGGGGAGGGATGGCCGATTGAGGCCGCCGCCTCGCGCATCAGATCGCGCGCCCGCTCGACGAGATTGGGTGCGGCCCCCGCGTCTTCCCGAAGGCGATCGGCAAAGCGACCGGCGAGACTGAATGCGTCCTTAGGCGACAGCCGGAAGCCCAACCTGTCGCCATGGTCGGCAAAGGTGACCAGCATGTCGAGGAGATGATAGCCGTCAGGCCGACGGCCCGTCACGTGCAGCGCCAGATTGATCTTGGCGGGCGCATCCTCGATGAGATCGAAGTCGCCCGCCTCCGGAAGCCGCGGCATGACGGCTTACGATTTCTTGTCGGTCGCCTGCGCGGGCTCGGCCGGCGCCGGATTGGGCTCCGGGTTCTTGGACTTGTCCGCCGCCTTCGGGTCGCCGACGTCAGGCAAGCCGTGCGCGACCTTGTCCTTGATCCGCGGAATGTCAGCCTCTTCCGGCTGCGACGTCAGCGCGCGGTTCCACTGGTAGACCGCTTCGAGCTTGCGCCCGACGCGCCAGTAGGCGTCGCCCAGATGGTCGTTGATGGTCGCGTCGCTCGCCTTCAGCTGCGCTGCCTTCTCCAGTTCGTTGACGGCGTCGTCGAACCGGTTGAGGCGGAAATAGGCCCAGCCGAGCGAATCGACGATATAGCCGTCGTCCGGCCTCAGATCGACCGCCCGCTTGATCATGTCCAGCCCGGCGTCGAGGTTCCGGTTCATGTCGACCCAGGAATAGCCGAGGTAGTTGAGCACCTGCGGCTGGTCGGGGTTGAGCTCCAGCGCCTTCTTGAAGTTCGGCTCGGCCTGATCCCACTTCTTCAGTCGCTCATAGGCAATGCCGCGCTGGAAGAAGACCGACCAGTCCTTGCGGCTCGGCACCGCGCCGATGACCTCGACCGCCTTGTCGTAGTTCTCGGCCATCGCCTGGAAGTCCTTGGCGTCGGAGAGAACGCTGCCGTAGGCGAGGTAGCTGCGAACATCGCTGGGGTCGGAATCGATCAGCGCCTTCAGATGCTTGCGGGCGTCGTCGATCTTGCCGCCTTGCGCCAGTGCCAGCCCGAGCTGCAGCTCGGAGATGCGCGCCATCGGCGAATCCTTGGGCACCTGCTTGTAGAAGGAGATGGCGCGGTTCATCTGCTCCTGCTTCTCGGCGATGCCGCCGAGCAGGACCAGCGTATCTGGGCTCTTCGGGTCGAGGGTATTGGCTGTTTGCAGGTAGAGCGCGACAACGTCTTCGGCGCCGTCACGGTTGAGCGCGGCGCCGACGGAGAAGAGCACGGAAGCCGCACCCTGCACCGCGTCGGTGACCTGCTGTGCCGGCTTATCACCCTTTTCGATGCTGGCGCGCAGCGCATTCAGCGGCGCGTAGTTGCTGATCATGTTGTCGCCGACCGAGATCGCATCCAGCGCCTGCTGCCTGTTGCCGGCATTGGCTTCCAGGCGGGCGAGCGCCATGACGGCGCGCATGAAGGTATCCGGTGCCGTCGCGCCGCCGTCCTTGTCGGTGACGGCATCGTTGAGGTTGCTGCGCGCGGCCTTCGTATCGCCGATGACAAGCGCGATCGCGCCGGCATTGTAGCTCTTGAAGATGCTGAACCAGGCTGGTCCCTTCATCTTCTGGACCATGGCCAGCGCTTCCTTGCCGCGACCGGCGCCGACACGGGCCCAGGCGAGCAGAAGATCGTTCATCAACCGGTCGAGATCGTTCGGGCCGCTGTATTTGAGCAAGCCTTCCGCGACCTTGTAGTCATGGCGGCGGATGGCATCCATGCCACGAACGATCGTCGTGACGCGCTCGACGGTCGGATCGTTCTTGAGTTCGGAGGCGTATTTGACGCCCTCGGCGATGTTGCCGTTCAGAAGCAGCGAGATCATCAGGCGCTGGCGGATTTCCGGATTGCCCGGCTCGATCATCAGGGCCTTCTTGTAGAGGGCGATCGCCGTCTCGTAGTCGTGATCGACATCGGCGGTGCGCGCGGCAAGAAACGCGCCAGCAAAGCTGTCGGCGGTATCGGGATCGAACGACGTCGTCGCTTCAGTCCCGGCCGCCGGCTTGGCGGCATCCTCGGCATGGCTCGCTTGAACCGTCGAAAAAGTAAGCACCGCCGTCAGCGCTGCACTGGACAGGAGACGGATGGCAAGTCTTTGCCGCATTACAAAACCTTTCTTCGAGGGCGACTCTCGTAGATCGCCTCAGCATGTATTCATGCAACTCATTCACGTGCAGGATGGCTTTTTTGAAGCAGCCCTGCAAGAATTTCGGCAGTGCAGCGATCAGCTGACGCGTTCGATGCAGAAGTCGATGACTTCCATCAGCGCCGACTTGCACGGCGTATCGGGCACCGGAGCCAGCGCATCGCGCGCGATCGTGCCATAGTGGATTGCCCGGCCGATCGTGTCGTTGAGGGCGCCATACTTCGTGATCAGCCCCATCGCCTTCTCAAGATTGGCGTCGTTGCTGTTGCCGTTCTCGATCGCGTCGCGCCAGAAGGCGCGCTCGTCTTCGGTGCCGCGGCGGTAGGAGAGGATGACCGGCAAGGTGATCTTGCCCTCGCGGAAGTCGTCGCCGACATTCTTGCCGAGATCGACAGCCTTGCCGCCGTAGTCGAGCACGTCGTCGACAAGCTGGAAGGCAAGTCCAAGGTTGGTGCCGTAGGATTTCAGCGCGTTGCGGTCGGCCTTGCTCGCATTGGCGACGATCGGACCGACTTCGGCCGCGGCCGCGAATAGCGCCGCGGTCTTTGCCCGGATGACGGAGAGGTAGTCGTCCTCGGTAGTTTCCATGTTCTTGGCGACGGAAAGCTGCAGCACCTCGCCCTCGGCGATGACGCAGGCAGCCGACGACAGCACGTCGAGCGCCTCCAGCGAACCGACCTCGACCATCAGGCGGAAGGCCTGGCCGAGCAGGAAGTCGCCGACCAATACGCTCGCCTGGTTGCCCCAGATCATGCGGGCGGTGGATTTGCCGCGGCGCAGGTCGCTTTCGTCGACCACGTCGTCGTGCAGAAGCGTCGCCGTGTGCATGAATTCGACGCTGGTCGCAAGTTTGATGTGGTTGTCGCCCTTGTAGCCGAAGAGGGAGGCCGCGGCGATCGTCAGCATCGGCCGCAACCGCTTTCCGCCCGAGGAGATCAGGTGTTCCGCCACTTCGGGAATCATCTGGACGTCGGAGCCTGCTTTCGACAGGATCAATTGGTTGACGCGTTCCATGTCCGCTTTGGTCAGATCCACCAAGGGCTTGACGGATGCCGATTTGTTTTTGCTCTCTTCAAGCGGTATCACAACGCCCAATGACCCGGACTCCTGTTCATTTTTCGCAAAGGACAATAGAAAGGGGCAGGGGACGCGGCAAGTGGCGATTTGTCTCGTCGCGCAAAATTGACAAGGAATCACAGGCCTTATGCACGAATTGATCCGCACCAACGACCCGGTACTTCTTTCCTTCGCCGAAAGCCTGATGAGGGACGCTGGCATCCATTGCATGATTGCGGACCAGGCCATGAGCATTCTCGAAGGCTCGCTCGGCATGCTGCCGCGCCGTTTTCTGGTCGAAGAGGATCGCGCCCAGCAGGCACGCCGGATCCTGACCGACGCGGGCCTCGGCGGCGAACTGCGCGCCGAGGCGGGCTGAAGCGCCTTATGACCAAGCAGGCGGAAACGGTTGACGCATTCCATCGCGGCGCCTTCCACGTGGTGCAGCCGAAGGGAAGAGGACACCGCTCGGGGATGGACGCGATGCTGCTCGCGGCGCTGGTCGCCGACGAACGGCCGATCCGCGTTGCCGATCTCGGCGCAGGCGCGGGCGCGGCCGGCATGGCGGTCGCAAGCCGCCTCGTCAGTGCGGAAGTCGTGCTTTTCGAGCGTTCTGCCGACATGGCGGATTTCGCCCGAAAGGGGCTGGCACTTCCGCAAAACGCCAGCTTTGCCGCCCGCGTCAGCGTGATCGAGGCCGATGTGACGCTCGCCGGCAAGGCGCGCAACGCGGCGGGCCTCGTCGACGACAGCTTTCACCACGTCATCATGAACCCGCCCTTCAACGACGGCAGCGACCGCCGGACGCCGGACGCGCTGAAGGCCGAGGCGCATGCCATGACCGACGGGCTCTTCGAAGCCTGGGTGCGCACCGCCGGCGCGATCATGATCCCCGGCGGGCAGCTCTCGCTGATCGCCCGGCCGGAATCGATCGCCGAGATCATCGACGCCTGCGGCAAGCGCTTCGGCGGCATCGAGATCACGCCGATCCATCCGCGCGAAGGCGAAAACGCCGTGCGTATCCTGATGACCGCGATCAAGGGATCGCGGGCACGCCTCGCCCTGAGGGCGCCGCTCGTCATGCACGACGAGGGAACGCACAAGTTCTCGACCTTCGTGGACGACCTCAACAACGGTCGCGCCGCCTATTTGCGACGGTAGGCCGAGCGACCGGATGCCGGTCGCGGACTGGAATGGCCATGGCGGCGACGCCGGCGATGACACAGACGAGGCCCAGCCAACTGGTCGACGACACGCTCTCCCCGAGGAACAGCACCCCGATCGCCACGCCGATCGGCACGCGCAGATAGGCTTGCGCCGTGGTGGCGACCGATCCAAGCGTCTGCACAAGACGGAAATAGATGACGAAGGCAAGTGCGGTCGAAAATAGTGAGAGTGCGAGGAGCGCCGATATCGACCGTGCGGAAGGAGCAAGCGTCCATGGCCGATCGATCGCGAAGCTGAGCGGAATGAGGATAGCCGCCCCGCAAATCAATGACCCCGTCGCCGGCATCATCGGGTCGAGACCCCTGAAGCTCTTTCCGAAAATCGCCGCTCCTGCATAGCAGACCGTGGCGGCAACGATGGCGAGCTGTGCCCAGAGTTGATGCCCCAGGCCGCCGAGCGCCTGCACGCCAACGATGAGGCAGGTCCCGAAAAGCCCCGCAGCAACGCCGAACAACTTGCGGTCGGTCACGGGCTCATGGCGCGAAATGAGCATCGTGAGCATGAAGGCGAAGACCGGAGAGGTCGAATTCAGGATGGTCGCGAGCCCGGCGTCTGTCGTCTGCTCGGCCCACGCGATCAGCGTGAACGGAACGACGCTATTGAGGCAAGCCTGAAACAGGAACCTTTGCCACATACGCGCATCCCTTGGCAGGCTCAGCCCGCGCCAACGGATGACGGAAGCGAGGATCGCGCCGGCGATGAGCGTACGCGCGGCTATCAGCGTCAGAGGCGGGATGGTTTCGACGCCCAGTTTGATGAAGGTGTAGGAAGCGCCCCATAAAGCGGAGAGCGCCAGAAGAAGAGCGAGTTCCTTCGCCACGTTCGGCCTGTGCGTCATCGTCCTTCCCGTTCTCGATCTCGGTCTTCCTCCTTCCTACCCTCACATCGTACTTTGATGTTTCGATCGCGGTCGAACTATTGCTCGCCGACCGCGCCCCGCCGAGCGTCTTTTCAAGGACGCGGTCATGCCGGCAGCCCAGCGAGACGCAAACCCTCCCGCAGTCGCTCGACATCTTTCGGCTCCCGCAGATACGAAACATCGACAAGCCAGTCCACGTACTCGGCTGGACCCGCGGCCGGATCGCCGTGCCAGAGATCGCGCATGGCCTGGAGAAACATCGCGCCGCATTGATGCGCCTCTTCTGACCGGCCGAGATGGCCGTATGCAGCCGTGCGCCAGGCGACGTCTCGCGGGTGTCGAGCCGGATTGGCAAACGTTAGCTGTTCGAGAAGGGCAGCAGCCTCGCCGTAGCGCTCGAGTTGGAAGAGGATCCGGGAAAGATAATAGTTGTACCAGCTCGGGTACTTCGGGTTGAGCCGGCAGGCGAGCTGGATCGCAGCCAGCGCGCGTTCCGCTCTCCCCAACGTCCCTTGCACCGAGGCCCAGATGATCTGGATTAATGGATCGTTCGGGTTCATGGAGCGGGCCAAGTCCAAGTGTCGTTCGGCCCTGTCGAAGTCGCGCCAGGTGCAACACATAAATCCGAGCGTACAATGCACCCTTGGGTCGTTTGGATCGAGCGCGAGCGCCCTCTCGGCAAGCCTGAGCGCCTGCACCCTGTTTTCGTCTCTTTGCCGCGACACCCCCACGGCCGTGTCAGTCGCCCGAGTGAGAACAATATAGGCAAGGCCGGTATAGGCGCGTGCAAACGTCGGGTCGATCTCGATGGCGCGCTCAAAGAGCGCAGCGGCGCGGTCCTGGGTGCCGGGGGTAAAGTCGTCGGAAAGGCGGTTACCCTGAAGAAAGAGGTCATAGGCGAGCATGTCTTCCGGCCGCCGCCGCCGTGCCGCGACCTCCCTGTCGTCCCGCACGCGCTGGGCGACGGTCGCGACGATATGCTGCGAAATCTCTTCCTGGATTGCGAAGACGTCTTCGAGCGCTCTGTCATAGCGTTCGGCCCAGAGATGCGTCCCGCTTTCGGCCTCGACCAACTGCGCGGTAATGCGCACCCGATTGCCTGCCCGGCGAACGCTTCCCTCGACGATATATCCCGCCCCGAGCTTGCGGCCGATCTCGCGCAGGTCGGTGCCTTGCCCGCGAAACGCAAAGGAGGAATTGCGGGCGATCACCATCAGTTCGCCGAACCGCGACAGCTCCGTGATGATGTCTTCCGTGATGCCGTCGCTGAAATATGCCTGCTCCGCGTCGACGCTCATATTGTCGAATGGCAGGATCGCAATCGAAGGCTTGTCGGACCGGGCATTCATCGGGAGCGCGAAAGGAGAACCCGCAACATTCATTCGGTAGGTTTTCACCGGCCGCGCGATATTCTTGAGGTGCTGCTCGCCGGCGAAATCGAATGGAATATCGAGCTTGCCCGACAGGTGCTCGTAAGCGCTCCCAGAGATCAGCACGCTTCCGGGCGGGCATAGCTGCTCCAACCGGGCGGCGACATTCACGCCTTCTCCAAGCAGATCGTCGCCCTCGACCACGAGGTCGCCGAGGTTGACTCCGATACGGAGCAAGATGCGGGGCTCGCCAGCGATTTCCTGCTGTCGATCCGCGAGCCGTTGCTGCACGGCCGCAGCGCAGCCGACGGCGCCGACCACCGATCCGAATTCGGCCATGACACCATCGCCCATGAATTTGACGATGCGCCCGCGATGCTCGGCGACCAGAGGCTCGACCGTGGCACGCCACAGCTCCTTCACGGCAGCAAGCGCGCTTGCCTCGTCGGTCTCGACAAGCCGCGAATACCCGACGACATCGGCAACCAGTATTGCTGCCAGCGTTCGCTCAACCTGAGGCTGCGTCATCCTGTCCTCCGCTGCCGCGGATCGCCTCTCCGCCATCGCGGAAAGGTCTCGCATCATGCAAACGTGGCTAGACGCCCAGCATACGCTGCGGGGCGCCCGATCACAATCTGACGGGAAATTCGCTCTCTACGAGGCGAACGCGTCGTAGATCAGCTTCACGTTCAATCCCGCGATGACGATTGCGATGGCATAGGCGATCGCCGTCAGCCAGCGCGGCGCGACGAGGGCGCCCATCTTGCGGCGGTCGGCGGTGAAGATGACGAGCGGGAAGACAGCGAAAGACAGCTGCAGGCTGAGCACGACCTGGGTCAAGATCAGAAGCTGCGACGTACCCCTGTCGCCGAACCAGATGGTCACGGCCGCCGCCGGCACGATGGCGATCGCCCGCGTGAAAAGGCGGCGCATCCAGGGCTTCATCTTCATCTGCAGGAAGCCTTCCATGACGATCTGGCCGGCAAGGGTCGCAGTCACCGTGGAATTGAGGCCGCAGCAAAGAAGCGCAATCCCGAAGAGCGTCGGCGCGATCGCCACGCCGAGCAGGGGTGCCAGTAGCGAATGGGCTTCGCCCAGTTCCACCACGTTCGTCTGGCCGCCAGCATGGAAGGTGGCGGCGGCGAGAATGAGGATCGAGGCGTTGATGAGCAGCGCGAAGGTCAGCGCCACGGTGGAATCGAGCGTCGCGAAGGTGATCGCCTCGCGCTTTTCCGGCAAGGTGTGGCCGTAGGCACGGGTCTGCACGATGCCGGAATGCAGATAGAGATTGTGAGGCATCACCGTCGCGCCGAGAATACCGAGCGAAAGGTAGAGCATCTCGGGGTTCCTGACGATATCCGTCGTCGGCACGAAGCCGCGCAGCACGCTGCCCCAGGCGGGATCGGCAAGCACGATCTGCACGCCGAAGCAAAGCGCGATGATGCCGAGCAGAGTGATGACGAAGGCTTCGATCCAGCGGAAGCCGAGCTTCTGCAGGTAGAGGATCACGAACACGTCGAGCGCCGTCAAAAGCACGCCGATCTGCAGCGGCAGGCCGAAGATCAGGTTGAGGCCGATCGCGGTGCCGATCACTTCGGCGATGTCGGTGGCGATGATGGCGATTTCGGCAAGTGCCCAGAGCGGCACCGAGATATAGCGGGGAAACGCATCGCGACAGGCCTGCGCCAGATCGCGGCCGCTGGCGATCGCAAGCCGGGCACAGAGCGCCTGTAGGACGATGGCCATCAGGTTGGATAGAAGTGCGACCGTCAGCAGTGCGTAGCCGAATTTCGAACCGCCTGCGAGAGACGTCGCCCAGTTGCCCGGATCCATGTAGCCGACGGCGACCAGATAGCCGGGTCCGGCAAATGCGGCCATGCGCCGCCACTTCGATCCGCCCCGGTGCGTATCGACCGAGCGATAGACATCGGACAGCGAAGCTTCCTGGCGCTCACTGCGCCAGCCGCCAACAAAATCGGTATTCCTCGCGTCCATGGAGCGTCCCTAAGGTTTCACAGATTTACAAGGTAACAGTTTAGAATGATAATGCAAGTCATTCGCAACAAGCGTTTGTGAGAAGGCTTTCCGCCATTTGACCGGGCTTGCCATGAAAACCAAACGCAGGGGAAGTGGACGTGTCCAAATCCTTTCTGGCTAGAGCGGCGGTAAGCGTCCGCTGCGAAACAGCCCGACGAGGTATCTCCCGCCCGGCTGTCTCGGCAAAGAGGACTCCAACAGTCCCCCTAGCAGTTTCCCGGTATCGTCAAACCAACGTCATGCCGCCATCGGCATGAAGTTCGATCCCATTGACGAAGCTTGCCGCATCGGAGGCGAGAAAGAGTGCGGCGTGGGCCAGTTCCTCCGGGCGACCCAAACGGCCAGCGGGGATCAGAGATGCCATGTGATCTTCGAATGCAGGGCGTTCGGCTTCCGACACACCGAGTTTTGCGAGAATTTCGGTCTCGACCGGACCAGGGCTCAGGATGTTGACGCGAATACGTCGCGACCTGAATTCGATCGCCCAGTTCTTTGCAAAGGCGGCGACGGCGGCCTTTGACCCGGCGTAGACCGTATGGTCCGGCAGGACCTTCGTGGCTGCGAGCGAACTCGTAACGATGATGCTGCCCCCATTGCGGATCAGCGGTGCGATCGTCTGCACACCGAAGAATACGCCACGGGTATTGATGGCGAAGTGCCGGTCATAGTCTTCCGGCGCCACATTGGAGGACGCGGTAAGATTGATGATACCGGCATTGGCCATATAGATGTCGAGCCCACCAAAGCGGCTCTTCACGGTGTCTGCCAGCTTGTGATGATCCTCGAGATTGGCGACGTCGCCTACGAAACCAATGGCTGAATGGCCAATTTCGCGCACGGCTTGATTGACGACATCCTGCCGCCGGCCGGTGATGATAACCTGCGCTCCCTCTTCCGCGAACAGTTGGGCAGTCGCCTTCCCGATACCGCTATTGCCACCGGTGATAACGGCGACCTTGTCTTTCAGTTGCTGCATTGTTTATCTCCTTTCAGCTAGAGAAGAGATAGATGCCGTCGGTCCGCCTCGTTAGATCATGGGCGGGCACATGAATTGTGCCGTGGAGTTGCAAATGCCGAACCTGTTGAACGAGACGGCGGGATTGACGGCTTTCGTGCGTACGGTGGAGGCGGGCTCGTTCAGCGCAGCCGCGCGGGATCTGAACACGACGCCTTCCGCAGTCTCGAAGAGCGTGGCGCGGTTGGAAAAGAAAATCGGCGTCCGCCTTTTCCTGCGCTCCACCCGCGCCCTCACGCTCACCCAGGACGGTCAGGCCTTCTTCGGACGGGTTGCGCCGCTGTTGCGCGACCTGGATTCAAGCGACGAAGCGATCGGCGCAGACATCGCGCCTTCCGGCCGCCTCCGCATCAGCATGCCCAATGAGCTGGCTCCGCTGCTGCTCCCGCGACTGTTTGCCAGCTTTGCGACCGACTACCCAAACCTGCATCTCGATATCGGTCTTACCGACCGGTTCGTCGATCTGATCAGGGAGGACTACGATGTCGCGTTGCGCGTAGGCAATCCCGCGCAAGGGGATCTCATGGTTCGCCATCTGGCGGACCTGCCGATGACGATCGTCGCGTCGCCGGATTTTGTAAGAACAGGGGGCAATCCAACGACCGCCGAAGCCTTGGTGGCTCTGCCCTTTGCCCGCTATGCGTTGGGCGGAATAACACAGCCCTTGCGCCTGGCGGACGGGAGCGGCTTTCTTCCCTCAGGGCGCGTCGATTGCGACTCCGGAGCCGCTCTCATTCAGGCCGCGCTCGCCGGGCTAGGTGCTGCCTATCTTCTGCGATGCCTGGTCGCTAAAGAACTGGAAGGCGGCACGCTTGTCGCGCTCGCCCCGGAGATTGCGCTTCCCAAGCTGCCTTTTAACGCCCTGCACGCGTTTGGCCGTACGCCGCCCTTGCGCGTAAAGCTGTTCTGCGACTTCATAGCCCGCGAGGCAAAGATCATCGAAGCGATCTGATGAGCGCATGTGATCGCGAACTCGGGCATTTGGCTCGGTTCGGATAGCGCCAGAGGTCTAGCTCCGCCTCGTTTGCATGCCGGATCCGTTGTTTCAAGATCCGGGCCCCTCGGCCGCGCGCATCGCGGGGGGAAGCGTCTCCCATGCCCTGATCAGTTCGCCGATGGAGCCGGCTTCCATCTTGCGCATGACGTTTGCTCGATGCAGCTTGACAGTGACTTCGCTTATACTGAAATCGAATGCGATTTGTTTGTTGAGGCGCCCGCGTGCAACCTCACGCAGGATCGCGCGCTCACGATTTGTCAGCGTCTCAAGCCGCGCCAGATTGCGTTTGACCACCAGAGCCTCGGCCCGTCGCGCAGCGTCGAGCTCAATCCCGGCAATCACGGCGTCAAGCAGCGTCTGGTCACGCACCGGCTTGGTGAGGAAATCGACGGCGCCCGCCTTCATCGCCTGGACCGTCATGGGAATATCGCCATGTCCGGTCAGGAAGATGATCGGCTTGGCATTGCCGCTCTCCGCCAGATGGTGCTGTAGATGAAGCCCGTTCGCCCCCGGCATGCGCACGTCCAGGATCAGGCAGCCCGGGCGGTCCAATATGTCGGCATCGAGCACTTCGCGCGTCGAGGCGAAGCAGACGGGCTGGAACCCCGCCGAGAGGATCAGCTCCGACAAAGCCTCTCGTACGGCCTCATCGTCGTCGACGATGATCACGACGGGGTCGCTCGCGTCATGTTGGTGCTGTTGTAAAAACGGTGCCGATTTACGGAACGGCTGGTCAAGTCTCATATCACCCTCCATTTGTCGATTCTTGCAAAGCCTCTGCTATGGCGACGAGCAGGGCAGGGGCATTGAACGGCTTGCGAAAAAAGCCGCTGATGCCCTGGGCGCGGCTTTGGTCAGCGATTTCGTGGCGGCCGGTGATCAGGAAAACCGGCAGGTCGGGACGCGCCTTCTTCACGATGTCACGAAGTTCAAAGCCGTTCGTGTCGGGCATGCCGATGTCGGTTATGAGCACATCCAGATCCGCCAGTCCGCGAACGAGCAATTGTCCGGCCGACCGGAAGCAGCATGCCGCATAGCCGGCCGATTCCAGGAGTTCCTCTAGCGACTCGAGCAGCCTTGGATCATCATCGACAACCGCGACGATCGGTCTTGTGTTGTCCATGGCTAATTTCCTCCCGCTCGCCGCGAGTGGGTGATCGGTATCTCCAGTCTCTCGGCGATGCGCACGAGGTCGGCTAGAGACGCTGTTCCCATTTTCTGCATCACATTCCTTCGATGAATCTGTAGCGTGACTTCGCTGATCCCCAGTTCGGACGCCGCCTGCTTGTTGAGGAGGCCACTGACCACGAGCGGCAGCACCTCGCGCTCCCGTGGCGTAAGTTCCAGATATCGCTGTCTCAGTTGGCTCAATTCAGCGCGTTCCAAGCGCGTTTTTCGATCTTCGGAAATCGCCGTGTTGACCGCGGCCATGAGGTCCGCATCGCTGAATGGCTTGGTGAGGAAATCGACCGCGCCATGCCTGATCGCCCGTACCGAGGACGGAATATCACCGTGTCCGGTGATGAAAACGATTGGCGGGTGATCACCCTCGGCGATCTGCCGCTGCAGTTCCAGGCCGTTGATATCGGGCAATTCGATGTCGAGGATCAGGCACGCCGGTACATCCGGCTTCTCGGCGTTCACATATTCGCCGGCCGAGCCGAAGGCGATGGCGCGGATACCGTGGGCCTCCAGCAGTTCGCCGAGCGCCTCCCGGATACGTCCATCGTCGTCCACGATGAAAACAACATGGTCAGCCGTCGTCATGGCGCCTCTTTCGTTGCAATTGGTAAGGTGAAAATGAATCGCGCGCCGTGCGGTTCATTGTTCTCAGCCCATAAACGCCCGCCATGCGCCTCGACGATCGACCGGCAGATGGCGAGACCCATGCCCATGCCATTTTCCTTCGTTGTGAAAAAGGGTTCGAAAATCCGGTCGGGAGATTCGATACCACGCCCCCGATCGCTGATTTCGGTCTGGACCTCGCTCCCCAGGCGATGAACGTGCAGCTTGAGAACCTTGTCTCCTGCTGCACAATCCATCGCATCCATGCCGTTGTGGATGAGATTGATCAGCACCTGCTGAATCTGCACGGAATCCAGCGTGACGGGTGGAAGGTCCCTTTCGACGGAAATCTCCATGCGAACGCGGCGCCGAATCCCCTCCTGGGCGACCAGGCCGCCCGCCTCGCTAACGATGCTCGCGAGCGTCGCGGTGTTCCTCGTCTCAGTGGATTGCCTGAAAAGGGCGCGGATGCGGCTGACGATATCGGCCGCGCCGTTCGCATCCCGGATCATACGCTCGGCGACAGTCTTTGCGCGGTCTACGTTCGGGGGCTCGACCGACAGCCAGCGATGGCATGCATGCGAGTTGGCGACGATGGCGGCCAGCGGCTGGTTCACCTCATGGGCGATCGATGCCGAGAGCTCCGCGAGACTTGCCGCCTGAGATGCGACCGCCAATCTCTCCTGCGTCCGGCGCAATTCGTCCTGTGTGCGTACGTCGTCGTCGATGTCGAAACTCACGCCGTACCATTGCAGGATGCTGCCGTCGGCATCGCGCAGCGGTTCGGCGCGGCCGATGATCCAACGGTAAGCTCCATCGGCTCGACGCTGCCGATATTTCATTGTGAAGGTTTCGCCTGTCGTGAACGAGTGAGCGAGCGCCTGACCGACGGAGGCGACATCTTCTGGATGGACGGAGTTTTGGATTGCCATCTGCAAGCGGGTGGTATCGGGCGCTTCGAGATCGACCAGCGTCAGGCCGACATATTCCGCGAGCCGCCTGTTCAGATAGGTTGGCTCTCCGTCCGCGGCGGCGGCCCAGATTAGCGTCGGCAATGCATCGACAAGCCGCCGCAGTTGCTTCTCGCTTTCCCGAACAGCTTCCTGCGCGCGCATCTCGTCTTCGATATCGATCGAAACCTGGTACCATTGTACGATTGCACCAGACGCATCGCGCAACGGCTGCGCGCGCGCCTCTATCCAGGGATAGCCGCCGTCCCTGTCGCGCCGCCGAAAGCGACTGACGAACGGCGTTCCGGTCGCAAAGCCATCCAGCGCTCTCCGCAGCATTTCCGGAAGGTCGTCGGGGTGAGCCAGGTGCCGCGCCAGCGCCTCGAAATCCTTGACGTGATCCGGAGGCACCCCGACAGTTTCGAGATATCGCTTGCTTGTCGAGGTGACCCTACCCACGGGATCGTAACTCAGGATGTTGATGGGCACAGCGTCGATCATCTGCTCGAGTTGCTGCTTGCTGTTTCGTAGCGCCTCTTCACTCTGCAACTGATCGTCTATGTCGTGGCAGAGACCGTACCACTGAGCGATGCGACCGTCCTGGTCTCGCATCGCTTCGGCGCTTGCCGCCATCCACCGATACATGCCATCAGTTCGACGCATCCGCCATTTCATGGAGAGGTGCTCACCGCTGGCCAACGAGCGCCCGAACGCTTCCGCAACCCCGAGGGCGTCATCTGGATGAATAACGGTCTCAATGAATGCGGCGAGCCGGCTCATGTCCGGCTTGTCCATACCTGTGACGTCTAAGCCCAGGAAATCGATGAGCCTTTTGTTGAAAAAGACAGGTACGCCCTCGGACGAGAACCGCCAGAGGTAACTCGGGACCATATCCACGAGTAGCGACAGCTCGCGCTCCCGGCTGCGCAATGCAGCTTCTGCACGCTTCTGTTCTGTCAAATCGAGAATGTATGCGACCCCTTGCCGAGACTGCCCCTCGAAGCAGGCAGCCCCGATCAATACGGGCACGCGACTACCATCCTTCCTGAAATACTCCTTCTCACGGGCTTGCATCTTGCCCGTCGCTGCGAGTTCTTCCGCCTCTTCGCGGGCATGCATATCTTGCCAGTTGGGAGGCGTCATATCGAGCCATCGAAGCCCGGCTTGCACATCCTCCCGTTCGTACTGGACCATCCGGAGAAATGCGTCATTGGCGTCAATAAGCGTTCCGTCCAGATCCCATATGACGATCCCGATGATGTCAGAATCTATCAGCCGTCGGATCCTGGCTTCGCGCTCGGCAATGTCGCTATAAAGACGCGTCTGATCGTCGATGTCGTGACTGAAGCCGAACCATTGGACGATGCCGCCCCGGTCGTCCCGCATCGGCTCGGCGCCGGTGTCCACCCATCGATAGACCCCGTCGGCGCGGCGCAAGCGATATTTCATTGAGAAGCGTTGGCCAGTCGCGAATGCATGCGCGAAACCAGTGGCGAAAGCGGCCGCGTCATCGGGATGAATGGCAGCTTCGATATAGGCTGCCATGCGACTCGACTGCGGCCGATCCAAAGCCGATACATCGAAACCGAGAAATTCGATCACACGCCGGTTGAAGAAGTTTGGCTCTCCATCCGCAGTCAACCGCCATAGAAAACTCGGGACCATGTCAATGAGCTGCGACAGCTCCCGCTCCCGGTCGCGCAATGCCTCCTGCGCCCGGACCTCGTCATCGATGTCGATGGAGATGGCGAACCATTGGATTATGGCCCCGTCTTCGCCGCGTAGCGGTTCAGCCCGGCCATCGACCCAGCGATATACGCCGTCAGCGCGGCGCATGCGATACTTCATCGAATAGGGTACGCCGGTGGCGACGGATTGACGGACCGTTTGCAGTAGGACGGGTGCGTCGTCCGCGTGGACAAGGGTTTCTATGTTCGCCGCCAGCCGGCTCACGCCAGGCTTGTTCAACTGTTCCAGGTCTAGCCCGAAAAAATCCGTCAAGCGTTTATTGAAAAAGGTCGGCTCACCGTCTGGCGTTAGCCGCCTGATATGGACCGGAACCATGTTGACGATTTGCTCCAGCTCCCGCTCGCGGTCACGCAAGGCTTCGACACTCTGGCGCAACGTAACCAGCGCGAGCTGATGCTGGCGGGATATGGCGGCCACGATGAGAGCCGAAAACGCTGAGATCGCCAGGAAGAGCTGCAGCATGATCTGTCTATGGCGCTGGGTCTCGGCATCGCCGACGAATTGGCTTGCGCCAGATATCGTGAATATCGCCGTTATGAGTGCGAGGAGGGCAAGGGTGATGGCCGCGCCCTTGAACTCGAAACGCACGGCGGCCCAGAGCAGCGGCGGCATGATGATGTAGGCAAAGGGCAGGTAGCCGCTGAGCGAGAGAGCCGCGACGCCAAGGAAGATGAGCCCGAGGACAGCGGCCTCCGCCCATCTCGCCGCGGAAAGTTCCGCCTTGCCATGCCAACTCTGGAACACCACCAACGCGAGGGGTGCCACGATCAGAACGCCGGTGGCATCCCCGATCCACCAGAGGGGCCAGGCGCCCAAGAAGGTCTGCGAAAATATCCCGAACCAGGCAAGCGTCGCACTTCCCACGGTTGCGCTCACCATTGGCGCAATTCCGCCACACACGAGTATAAAGACGACAACTTCCTGCAAGGTTTCCAGCCGCACCGGCCGCTTCAGCGTCCGGCTGATGAGCGATGCGCCGACCAGCGCTCCAAGTGCGTTGCCGGCATACATGAGGACGGCGGCAGGGAGCGGACTATGGAACCACAGGACATTGCCCGACAGCTCGGCGAGACAGCCCGACAACACCCACCACGCCCAGCTTCCGACGGGCGCGATGACCAGGGTGGCGATAAAAAGCCCGCCCGGAGGCCAGATTGAAATGCCTGTTCCAGGCACGATTGCAAGCGCCTGGGCGAAGCCACATCCGAGGACATAGGCCACAAAAAACAGGCTCAGATGCAGGAGTTCGGGACGGTGGGACCAGAGGCGCGTCATCGGCTGCTCCTGAAGGGCAGAGAAAATCTGGGTCGCCAGCCTACGCGTTGGATTTGTTGTCAAATCTCGGTGCTGACGAACCTGTTCCTCACCCTAGTCGAGCCATCGCACGGCATCAACTTATGGAAATCCATGTAGTAGCGGCGGCGCCGCCGCCGTTTTCGCTAAAGAGATAAAGCTCCTCCAGCACGGCGACGAACGACCCGAGGTCAAGGGTGAAAGCAGGGGAACTCAGGGCGCGAGAGAATCGCCGCGTCGATAGCCATGTCATCGTTCCCGTTCTCTGGTTGGTGGTCCAGGTACCGGACGCTGAAACGCGGAGCGGGGCTGGCCGCTCCGCAAACGGCGGCAGGCTCAGCCCTTGATGAATGCGAGCAGGTCGGCGTTGACCTGGTCCTGATGCGTGGCGGTGATGCCGTGCGGCGCGCCGGGATAGTAGATGTCCTTGGCGCCCTTGATCAGTCGGGCGGACTTAACGGCGGAATCCTTGATCGGAACGATCTGGTCGTCCTCCCCGTGCAGGACGAGGGTCGGGACATCGAATTTCTTCAAGTCTTCCGTGAAATCGGTTTCGGAGAATGCCTTGACGCATTCGTAGGCGTTCAGCAGGCCAGCCTGCATGCTCCAAAGCCAGAATTGGTCGAGCGTGCCCTGAGAGACATTTGAGCCCGGCCGGTTGGCGCCGTAGAAGAGCGGGGCGAGATCGCGGTAGAACTGCGAGCGATCCTTGACCAGCCCGGCGCGGATCGCATCGAACGCGTCGATCGGCAGGCCTTCGGGATTGGTCGCCGATTTTACCATGATCGGCGGTACCGCGGCTATGAGGACGGCCTTGGCGACACGCTTCGTGCCGTGACGGCCGATATAGCGGGCGACTTCGCCGCCGCCGGTGGAGTGGCCGACCAGCGTCGCGTCCCTAAGGTCGAGCGCTTCGATGACGGCGGCCAGGTCGTCGGCGTATCCATTCATGTCGTTTCCTGATGTCGCCTGGCTAGAGCGTCCATGGCCGCGCCGATCATGCGCCACGACACGGAAACCGTTCTGGGCGAGGAACAGCATCTGGCCGTCCCAGGCGTCGGAGCTCAGCGGCCATCCGTGCGAGAAAGTGATGACCGGGCCAGAGCCCCAATCCTTGTAATAAATTTCTGTACCGTCCTTGGTGGTGATCGTGCTCATTGTGTGCTTTCCGTGGTTGAGGGTCGTGGGCAGGGGTTTCGTCTCTGCCGCCTTGGCCGTCGCGACGGCGGGAGACGCCGCTGCAATTCCGGCGGCAACGCCCCAGAGGAGGGCGTCGCGGCGTGAGACGCTGGGGATCGATGGAATTGAAATATCTTGCATTTTTCATCCTTCGTGGTGGGGTTGACCATGCGGAAGAAGGATGACGGCCGTCGACGCGGAAAACTATTGGGCGGAAGCATCGGCGGACTGTGCGAACGTTTAGGTGACTGCATCGAATGATTAGATTGCTTGTTGCCGCAGATCGCGACTTTCAGACCCCGGTACGATCTTTGGAGACCGGACCTGTGGTGCTCGGTCATCAAAACGCAAAACGCGCGCTAGCGAAGCGCGCGTTTTCTTGCCGCCCATGTATGGCGTCGGCTACCGATAACCGATGCCGGCGATGTAGTTGGCAGCATATGTTCCTGGAGCTCCTCCTGCTCGAACAGCACCTTCATCGCATCCCGGATGTCGAGGATACGGAGCGGCTTCCTGTCTGCGCCGAGCACGGGCATATTCTGAAGACGGCGCGTGGCCCATTCATTCGTCGAAGGGGGCGTTTGCCACTAGATCCACCGATGAAGCCGCTACCTTGTAGCCTGGCACCAGGCGCTCTCCGAAATCGCGCACAAAGTTGTCGTGGGTAGTTTCTGGCTGTGTCGCGGCGATGTGGCAGAAGCACATGGTCATCTTCCGCTTCATTCCAAGTCGCGGAAATTCCGTGAGGATTGCCTTCATTTCCGACGAGGGAATGGAGCTATATTGCAGGCCGACCACGTCGAGGCAGATGCCGATCGTGCAGAGAGAAACTTCAGCTTCCTTGTAAAGGCCGATCGACGGCGTCGAATTGAGGGCAACGCAGTCCCAGACCTGTTGGGCGCGAAGTTTGTCGACGCCTGCTTCCGTCGCAAAGCCGCGCGCCAAGTCCGCGGCCTCCACTTCGAAGCGACGTGGTCCCGCGAAGCGTTCGTTGAGCGTTATATCATGCAGCAGCGTGCCGACGGCCAGCACTTCCGCGTCGTGCTCGATCGCCTGGAGTTGCCCGATCCGCTCGGCAAACAGCCAGGACCGAACGACATGGTTGAACAGGTATGGCTCGCATCTTTCATGGGCATAGTCCAAGGCGCGCTCAACGAGCGGTGTCCGAGGGACAGAAATTCCGGCAAGTGTTCGCGTTGCTGAAGTCGTGTGCATGGCGTCAACCTAGTTGGGAACATGCCCGGCGTGGCCGGTCATCTTTCGGTGTACGGACGATGAGGGCTGCCAAGGTGGCTGCTGCGAGATTGGCCCGGAACATGTTGGTTCTCCCGTTTGAGTGTATACGGACGGGCCGGCCTCGGCCTATGCGCTGGCCGGCCCGTCCGAGGCGATTACGTTCTGGGCTGGTAGTGGCTGCGCCAGTCTTCGAAGCCGACGTGCCCGAGCCGGGCGTTGCCGACAGGCACGAGCGAGCCGTCGAGCAGTTCGGTGCCGAAATAGAGTGCGTGCGGATCGGCGACGACCTGACGGGGGTCGTTCATCGATTTCAGGAACCGAGCCGCGATATCGCTGAGGCGAACCTTTTCCGGACCGGCAATCTCGATAATGCCGTTGAGTGGCTTACCCAACGCTACATCAGCCATGGCATCGGCAACATCCTCCGAAGAGATCGGTTGCACATAGGCGGATGACAGGTGGATCGTCTGGTCGACCGCGCCGGACTGGACGATGCCGGGAAGGAATTCGAAGAATTGCGTCGAGTGTACGATCGTGTAAGGAATGCCCGAGGCCCTGATCAACTCTTCCTGGGCCAATTTGGCGCGCATATAGCCGCTGCGCGGCAGTTTCTCCACGCCGACGATAGAGAGCGCAATGTGATGTTCCACCCCTGCGGCGGCGCAGGCCTTGAGCAGGTTGCGTCCCGCGGTCTGGAAGAAGTCCATCACCGCCTTGTCCTCGAACGAAGGCGAATTGGCGAGGTCGATCACAACCTTCGCGTCGGCCAGAGCTTCGTCGAGGCCCTTGCCGGTGAGGGTGTCGACGCCCGAGTTCGGGGATGCTGCGAGGACGTCGTGTCCTTTGTTCCGCAGGCGCTCGACGGTCTTCGAACCGATAAGCCCAGTGCCCCCAATGACAACGATCTTCATGCCTAAATCTCCTTCTCGGGTTACTTGCCTGATCGTGATTGAGAGCCAGGCGCGGCGGTTGCCGATGGCGGGAGAATGCGTCGGCTGGCGGTCCCAGACTATTCTACGGGGGAAGCGTTCCTCCTCTGCGGAAGTATAGGGAAGGGTATCCAGAACGAGGGGGTGTCCGACCAATCCGCGAGGCCCCGCTCGTCCGGGCGCTAGCTGCATGCACCACCTGGGCCAGATGGATGGTCCGTCCTATCGGGAATAGATCATGCTCCGGGCGAACCTTTCGGTGTCGACCCGATCACCACCATTCACGGAGAGCATGATGACCAAGCGTCTGAACCTACTGGCCAGGAAAAACGGCGGCATCGACGGTCTCGTCGCCGTCGAGGCCTGGATTGCAACGAGCTTCGATCCCAAGCTGATGGAACTCGTCAAGGTGCGCGTCTCGCAGATGAACGGATGCGCCCATTGCCTGCACATGCATCGACAGGACGCGCTTAAGCAGGGCGAGACGGAAGAGCGGATGCTCTTGCTGAGCGCCTGGCATGAATCGCAGCTCTATACGGACCGCGAACGCGCTGCACTCTCATGGGCCGAGTCGCTGACCAATATTGCACAGAGCCATGCGCCGGACTCGGATTATGAGGCGGCACGCACCGTTTTTTCAGAGGATGAACTCGTGGCGCTTTCGATCGGCGTTGCCATGATCAATGCCTGGAACAGGCTGGCGATCGGTTTCCGGTTGCAGCATCCAGCGGATCGCAGGATTGCCGCGTAGCATTGACACGAAAGCTCGCCGGACGAACGGAATCGTCCGGCGAGCTTTCATTTCCGACGAGCGTCCGTGAGGAAAGGCTTCGCTCAATGCCGTTCGGCGGGCGAAAGCGTCTACTGCTTCATCCCAGCCTCTTCACTACCAAATCTGCACTGCGGTCCACGGAAAGCACAGGCTGCCCTGTTCTCAGGGATAGTCTTCCCTCTCCCTTGACCTGATCGACGACCAACAGCGCTTCAACCTAGGCTCTGCGACATGGCTCGTGACCGACGGGCCCCGAACTCAACAAGGAGACCATCATGTCGCAGGCAGTATCGACCCCCCGTACGACTGGTCAGCGCGAGACAACCATGACTTTGGAAAACACCGCTCACCCCGACGAGCTGGTTCCGTCGCGCTATGCTGTTCAGATCGGCGAGATCGAGGTGATGGTGGTCAGCGATGGCGTGCTACCGCTCCCAACCGCGATGTTGGGACACAACGCCGACCCGTCCGTCCGGGCGGCCTGGCTTAAGGACATGTTTCTGCCGCAGGACGCTTTTGACTGGGCTCTAAACGTGGTCGTGGTGCGTAGCGGTCAGCAGACCATACTCATCGATGCTGGGCTGGGATTGGACCCGGACTTGAACTTGCCGCGGGCCGGGCAGTTGATCAAGCGATTGGCGGCAGCCGGCATCGATCTTGGATCCGTGACCGACGTGGTGCTTACGCACATGCACATGGACCACGTTGGCGGGCTGCTCGTCGAGGGGGTGAAGGAACGGCTGCGTCCGGACCTCAGGATCCACGTGGCGGCCGCCGAAGTGAAATTCTGGGAGTCGCCCGATTTCTCCCACGTCTCAATGCCGCCGGGCTTCCCGGACGCGCTCAGGGCGACTGCCACGCGGTTCAGCAAAGAGTACCGCAGCCACCTGCGGCTGTTCGATGAGGAGTATCAGGTCGCGCCGGGCGTGGTCGTCACGCGCACCGGCGGCCACACCCCTGGGCACAGCGTGGTCCGCGTGGCGTCGGGTAACGACCGGCTGATGTTCGCCGGCGACGCAGTGTTCGCGGTCGGGTTCGAACACCCCGACTGGTTTAACGGTTTCGAACACGACCCCGAGGAAGCGGCCCGCATTCGGGTCCGACTTCTGCGGGAGTTGGCGGAGACCGGCGAACTGCTGGTGGCCACTCATCTGCCGTTCCCCTCCGTCGGCCATGTGGCGGTCGATGGCGACGACTTTCGTTGGGTGCCGGTCTTCTGGGACTACTGACCGCTTGGTCGCTCAGGTTCGAACCAGATGACCGCATGGCCTTTGAACGAAGCGGATGGCGGCGGTAGAGAGGCGATTGCAATGGACGTATATGAGGCAGTCACAAGCCGACGGGCGGTGCGCGGGTTCAAAGACCAGCCTGTGTCGAGGGAGGTGCTTGAGCGCGTGCTGTCCGCCGCAGCTTGGGCGCCGTCCGGTTCGAACATTCAGCCGTGGAACACCTACGTGCTGACCGGCGCGCCGCTGGCCGAGCTCAAGACGGTCGCCGTCGAGCGCGTGGCTCACGGCGACCCCTGGGACGAGCGGCAATACGAGATGTATCCGTCCGTGCTGAAGTCCCCGTATGGGGAGCGCCGATCCGCCTTCGGCAAGGAGCGCTACAGCGCGCTTGGTATTGCGCGCGAGGACTGGGAGGCGCGCCAACGGGCAGCCATCGCCAACTGGAACTGTTTCGGCGCGCCCGCCGCGCTGTTCTGCTACATCGACCGCGACCTGGGCCGGCCCCAATGGGCCGACGTCGGCATGTATCTGCAGACCGTCATGCTGCTGCTCCGCGACGAAGGGCTTCACAGTTGCACGCAGATGGCGTGGTCCCAGGTTCGCGAGACGGTCGCGGAGGTCCTGTCACCCCCGGAAGGGCTCATCCTCTTCTGCGGCATGTCGATCGGGTACGAGGACCCCACGGTAAGCTACGCCCGCAGGGGCCGCGCCCCGCTCAACGAGACGGTCACGTTCGTCGGCGGCTAGTCACCGATGCCGCCCCGGTCACAGCGTGGAAGGCTAGAATTTTTCGACCTATGCAAACGCAAATCTAATCAACAACGAAGGGACTACGACAATGAACCCAGTTCTAAAAACGCTGTTTGTGACAGCTACACTCAGCCTCCTCGGCACTTTCGCGGTCGCCGCTGACAACGAGGCAAAGGTCACATCGCTCATGAGCAAGGACCTTCCCAACTATCCGGGTAAGGAGGGTCTCATGATATCCGTCGAGTATGGGCCAGGTGGGGCCAATCCCATTCACAAGCATGACGCAAATGCGTTCGTCTACGTCCTCGAAGGCTCGATCGTGATGCAGCTCAAAGGGGAAAAGGAAGTCACCTTGTCTCCGGGAGACACGTTCTACGAAGGTCCCTCCGACATTCACCTGATCAGCCGCAACGCGAGCAAGACGAAACCTGCGAAGTTCATCGTCGTGCTGCTCAAGAAGAAGGGCGCTCCGGCGGTGATGCCTGTGAAGTGATGCCCGGCCTTGGTCGCCAAGCGCCGATGTGACTGGTGCCAAAGGCGGATCTTGGAATATATTGGGGTGCCGGCCGAACGCAGCAACGACACAAGGCTTTTGACGTTGCGCCGCAATGCGTCGCAACGTCCGGAGGGAGCGGCTCGATGAAAGTAACAGTCATGGGAGCGAGCGGGCGGATCGGAACGCGGCTCGTCGAAAGCCTTCGGCAGGCGGGGTCCGAAGTCGTCCTTGCATCCCCCACTTTCGGAGTGAACAGCGTCACGAGGGAAGGCCTTAGGGCTTCCTTGACGGGAGCAGACGTCGTCATCGACGTCACCAACGCGGCGTCGTTTGGAGACAACTCCGCTTTGGAGTTCTTCAAGACGTCCACCCGAAATCTATTGGCCGCGTCCGCGGACGCAGGCGTCGACCATTATCTCGCTCTGTCAATCGTCGGGACGCCTCGCCTTGTCGAAAGCGACTACTTCCGCGCAAAAATGGTGCAGGAGAACCTGATCAGAGCGGCACGGCGGCCTTATACGATCCTCCATTCAACGCAATTCTTCGAGTTCCTGAGCGGCGTGATCGACATGGCGGCAGATGGCGACGGCATCCGGCTTCCTTGCGCATCCGTGCGGCCCGTCGCCGCCGACGACGTGGCGGAGGTGCTCACCGAGTTGGCGTTGGACACCCCGTTGAACGATACGGTGGAACTTGCCGGGCCGGAGAAGTTCGCCTTCGACGAACTCGCGCGCATGTTCATCGCAGCAAACGAAGACCCGCGCCAGGTGATTACGGACGACCGCGCGCGATATTATGGCGTCGAACTGAACGACGACACATTGCTGCCCCACAACCTCGCCCACGTTGGCCCCATGCGGTTCGTAGACTGGTTGAACCTATCAATGGCCGGTTAGGGGATGTCGAGGCCTCGGGTTCCAGAATGGAGCATCGGCTTTCTTCAGCAAGCCGCTCAACAGCGAATAGCTATCTGGCTGTCGGCAGTCCCTCACCGCCCGAAAACCATCGTTTGATAGCCAGCCCGACGCCTCTGCGGTATCGTTCGCTTGCGCCCGAGCCCAGCGATCATCACGTTTGGCAGCCTGAATCAGATCCACATTTTCGGCCAAGCATCATGACGTCATCGTGACGCCGCTTTATTGGCGAGATCGAGTGCACGTTTCGGATTTCCGGGAGATCGATATGGGCCAGGACGTACAACTACTGCCGCTTCTCATCAGCGTTCTCGGGATCGCTGGAATTGTCGTTTGGCATTTGCAGGGTCCGGGCCGTCCGACCGCCCGCCTGATCGTCCAGATCGGCTTCTTTCTGGCCATGACTGCCGTGCTCGCCACTGCGCGCATTGTTCCCTTCCGTTTCGATCCAGGGGATCTCAGCGGTGCGAATGCTTTGTTCGTATCAGCGAAGATACTTTGGTGGGTCCATTTGTCGTGGGCCGTGATCGGCTTCGTTCGCATCTATATCGTCCTCGACCATCGTCCGAGAGAGGCGAGGCTCATTCAGGACCTGATCGTCGCCGCCGTCTATCTCGGCGTCTTGCTTTCGATCCTGGCTTTCGTGTTCGGCGTTCCGATCGGGACTTTGCTTGCCACATCAGGGGTCATTGCGATCATCCTCGGTCTTGCGCTTCAGAACACGCTGAGCGACCTGTTCTCGGGCATCGCTTTGACGCTCGGTCGCCCATATGTCATTGGCGACTGGATCCTTCTCAGCGACGGCACGGAGGGCAGGGTCGTAGCTTCGAACTGGCGTTCGACGTATCTGCTCACCGGCGCTCACAACATCGTCGTATTGCCAAACAGCGTGCTGGCGAAACAGGGGCTTACGAACGTCAGCCGACCCGACGAGAACCATCAGATTGCTCTATCCGTTCGCGTGGCGCCGACCGTTATGCCGCGATCGATCGTCGAGGTCATGCATGCCGTTCTCGATAGCTGCAATGTCATCGCAAAGGAGCCCGCGCCGACCGTCGGTCTCGTCGGCATCGACGCAAGCGCCGTCACCGTCGAACTCTCATTTCGTGTTTCCAGCCCGGCCCAGCGCGGCGCCGCGCGCAACGAAGTCATCGACCTCGTGTACCGGCATTGCAAGGCGAGCGGGTTGCACCTGGCGATGCCTCCGGAGAGTCCCATCGCCGTCGGAGAGGTTTCGCGACATGTCTCAGGTCGCCCGACGCCGATGGCACAAAGCCTCATCGACGCGATCCCGATATTCTCGGTCCTGAGCCAGGATGAACGCGATGCGCTAGCAGGCTCGGCCACGAAACGCGATTTTGGCGCCGCGGCGGAGATTGTGAGCGAAGGGGACTCCCTTAGCAGTCTGATGATCGTGAGATCCGGCATCGTGATCATGAAGAAAGGCGATGACGAGATTGCACGCCTGGCACCCGGAGACTTCTTCGGCGAGGAGGGCTTCCTTGCCGGTACGAAAGAGAAGCATGGGCTGCAAGCGCTGACACGCGTAACTGTATTCGAAATCGATCAGACCGCGTTTGCACCGCTGTTGCGGGAGCGCTCGGAACTCGCTGAAGATCTGGCGCTGCACCTGGCGAACCGGGAAGCGATCGGCGAGAACTCGGGGGTACCAACAATCCAACACGAGCGGCGAAGGCTAGACCTTCTCGACGCAATACGATCGATATTCCGGATGCATCGGGAATACTCGAAGCCTTAGCACCTGAGGCATCCCGCTCTTGGCGTCGCGGCATACGAATGTCCTAAAACGATGCATATATGACGTTTGAGACTCAGCCTTGCAATCCCATATTGCTACCATTGGATCAAACGTCCCGCTACGCAGCGGTCGAAAGTTCCGAAGAGCACATCAACATAGCGTCGCCTTTGGCTGCGCAAAGCGAGGAAGTTATGAAAACGCTTCTAAAATCCATGGCCTATGCTGCCATCCTCATCCCCGCCCTGGCTACGATCGTCCCCCAGCAGGCGATAGCGGCAGGCCAGATAGTCAGAGAAGGAGAAGGGATCGTTACGCAGCTCGGCGCGCACGTCTCTGCAGTGACCTACTGGGTCGCCGGACCAAAAAGCTGGGACGTCGTCACGACGATCGATCCTCTGGTCGGCGACGAGGCAGTAAATGACGGTCGCGCCATACTCCGTTTCTCTTCGCAACTGTTGCCCGGACAGTCGCAGACAATTTCAATTCCCGCTGTTAAGGGCGCCCAACTTCCGCTTCTTCTGATCCGACGCGTCACCGACAGCATCGAGGTGGAGACGGCGCCGACCTTGTCGGATTGACGTGTGGTGCCTGAAGGTTGCGGGACCGATCGGACCCCTGTTGCCGCTGTAAAACGTTAGCGCAATGTGAATCAGCGTCGACCGCTGACCCAGAGCCGACTGTGATTAAGTGCATGAGATGTTTAGAAAGTATAGGTAGGCGAGGGGTCTCTATCGGCGTCGATCGTGACCCCGCTCAGTTTGGTGTCAATCCAGGCGGCAAAGTGGTGGAACTCAGAAAGAAAGAGCGAGCCGCGGGTGACGAACTCGCCCTTCAAGGTGCGTCCACAGGTCCGGTGTGTGACGTGGGAGTTGAGAGGTACAAGTAGGGGGGACACCTCTCCTGGAACGTCCGGCCTCGTCCAATAGCGCGGCCAAAATTTAGCAGCGCCATAGTTAACGAAAACTATCAAGTGGAGCGAAGATGCGCCGCTAGAACCTACCTCTTTGGACGTAGGCGAGCCTGTTTTGTAGGCCTTTTGTTCTTTAGGCAAAGGGAGGCCGGCGTCGCAGCCGCCCCCTCGAAGATTATTTCTTCAGCTTCGAATAATCGAGCTTCGGTGCGTTCGACAGGTCGTCTTTGGTCGTATCGACGAACCCTTTCCAAGTCCCGTCCTGATCGGCCAGCGCAATTGATGCCGGATCGATGACGACGTAGCTTTCGCCAAGTCCAAGGAAGCCGCCTACACTGGCGACAATGCCAATGACCGATTTTCCGTCGCCGATTACGATGTCGGAGACTTCGCCGATTTTCTCGTTCTGCTTGTTGTAAAGATCGACGCCGACGAGCTTCGACGTAACGAGGTCGGTGTCCTGGATATTGACGTACTTCAGCGGCATCGTGGCGGACGTACCCATCGCGATTCCTGGACCAGCCAGTATCGCGTCGGATCCTGTCGCGGCGGTAGATTGTGCGAAGGCGGCTCCGCTCAGCATCGTAAGGGTCAGGGCGGCGACAATCGGACGAAAATTCATAGGCAATCTCCTGTATCTACCCGATGAAGAGGCGTCTTCAGCGTGGCGGGAGATAACTGCGAGCCTTATCGTTTGTTCCCAAGTATTTGATATTTGTTGGAAAGTCGTTAGCCAGCAGGTGCTAGCGCGTGTTCGGTCTCACTTGTCAGCCGCATCGCCGCTACATATCGCTGGAATTCGCCTTGGCTTCGCCGGTCATCAGCTTGTTTATGAAATCGAGCTTAGCGACGACCGGTGGCGACAAAATGAACGGATAAGTGTCCGGCTGACCCATGCTTCGCTGGATCGCGTTGATCGCAACGCTCAACGGAATCCAGGCATCCATCAGTTGCTGTGCGCTCGGGGCGTTGTAGGGGTCGAAGTTTACGTCCGCCGCCAATTCCTTGTATCCGTGGGGATTGATCACCATTCCGAACGCGCGCGCGGTTTCTAGTGTGTCAACGGCGTGCAGCAAGTGGGCAAAGCACTCAGCGAAATCCTCCCAAGGATGGGCGCTTGCGTAAGCCGAGACAAAGCTCTCCGTCCAGCCCGGCGTCGGACCCGCCTCGTAATGGCGCTGGAGCGCGGCATTGTAGTCCGCGCGCTCGTCTCCGAAAACGGCCCTGAATTCCTCGAATGCTCCACGGTCGCGAATAAGCTTGTTCCAAACGAAGTGACCCGTCTCGTGCCGGAAGTGGCCGAGAAGCGTACGGTAGTGCTCGTGCATGTACGAACGGGCGAGTTCCCGTGTCACGTCGTCGGCTTCCGCCGCGCGTATCGAGATAGCGCCCTCGTCGTGGCCCGTCATTGCAGCGACGATGCTTCCATCCGCTGCGATCGTGTCCTCCACAAAGTCGAAAACCAACCCACCTGCCGGATCCTCGTTGCGGTCAGGATGAGGAATGCTCCAACGGAGCAGCGAGTAGAACAGATGTCTTTGCGCCTGATTGATACCATGTAAAGGCCTCGAACCTGAACCAAGTTCCGAGTTGTGAGTTACCATCGGCGGCAAGCGGGTTCACTGGCCGCGGACCTAGTCAATGATGAAATGTCGTCGCATTAAGCCGTATTCGCATATCTGAGCACTTGTAATCGAAACCGGTTCGGCGTTCCGAGCATACGCACGCCGCGCGCCGGGTTTTAATCGGAGACTCGAATGTTCCAGGCATCGTCCAATCTGAAAGTCCTGCGCGAAGTCCTCTGCGACCATCTCGAGCTTCCGGACCACTTTCTCGGCGTTCATGCGTTTTTCGACGGAGACACAATCTTCGCGCGCGACGTCGTCCAGGTGAATTACGAACTGATACCGTTTCCAGTCGATTTCGAGAGGGTCTGGGACTGGTTCAAGGAGCAACTGCGCGGCCCTCCTGAGCAGGAGACCTTCGTCTACGAACTTGGTTTCGGCATCGAGCACGAAGAAGACCCCGTCAGAGATAGACTGGTCGAAATCACGCGCGGATCGGGAATGACTGTCTGGATGATGGATTTCGCGCACCAGACTCCGACCGACGGCAGGCGGTTCGTCGTCGTCACAATCCCGGACAAGAAGCGCGTGCGGGAGTTTCGCGAAACCCTGCACGGAAGACATATCGGAGCGGAAACGTGAGGGCGTCGGGCGTCCGCCTTTTTCCTGCCGGACTCTCTCGCAATGAATGTTCGCAGGAGGCCTGCGATGCTGGATGGAGACGAAGCAAGTTACGTTGAACTGACAACACGCCTGCGGTCCGTGGAATCCTTCTGCGACTTCCTAGCTCACGGCGGAAGAGTGCGCATTGCCGCGACCGAAGGCGCGCCATTCGCCGACGTCACCCCGGAAATCCTGCTTCGCCAGAGGCGCGAGGCCGACAAGCTCAGACGGACGCGGCGCCACTTGTTCCCAGAACGTGCCGATGAAGACTTTCAGGTGGCCCTATACAGCAGTCACTAGCACTAACGCATCGCTAGTAGGTCAGCTTGGGATACCAGTCCGTTCCACGTCCTTCCGGTGTCATATCCAAAATATTCCACAGCGGTGCAATGTCCACCGCACCGCGGGGATCCTGTCCCGGATCGGCTGCTTCGGCAGGCATTTCACCATTGTAGAAAACACGTATTTCGCCGCCGTTCCTCCGATACACGGTGAAGCCTGGATACTCGTTGCCTTCATTGTCGAGCAGGCCCAAGTCCCGCGCATAGTCATCGCCAATCGTCTGCACGAAGTCGAGATCACGCCAGCCACGTTCCATCGCGAACGCCCTTTGGCGCTCGACCGGGCTGCGCCCGAGCACCTTGAACGCAACGCGCTGCTTGACGTCGGCGCCGTTTCCATTCGCGCCGCCAAGAAAGTTTGTGCACATCGGGCAGGGTCTCTCACGTTGAGGACCGTACATCCAAAAATAGGTAACGAGCGTGTCGTGAGCACCGAACAGGCCGACCAGACCGACCTCGCTCCCGTTTTCATCCCTGAAGCGATAGTCCTTTTCAACGACCGGTCCGGGAGGCAATTCGCGGCGTTGTTGGGCAAGCCGCGTAAGATGGCGACGCGCTTCGATCTCCTCGGCAAGCAGAGCTGCACGGGCGTTTGCGTATTCACCGCTTTCATTCGCAAACCGGGACCTTCGTTTTGCTGCAAGGTCTTTGGCAGGTATCAAGTTTTCGGATTCCATTACGTCGCTCCCTTTTCGTCGGTTGCCGGCAGCCGAGCGTGCCGCCGAGTCCATTTGCCGACAACGAATGAAGGCCGAATTTGTTCTTGGCCATCGGAATGAGATTGCCGCGATAGCTAAGCCAGGCTGTTCGTACCGAGTGAAATCTCACTTGAGGCTAACGCGCCCTCCAGCCACGGCAATGGGCGCCATTCATCTTCTCGCGAATGAGCTTCTGCTCGCTGGTCGTTTTAGTCGTGGTGGAGGCCTGGATTTGGTCAAGCAACCGATGCTGAACACTCTTCACCTCGCCGGCGATCAACTGTTCCTGCGTGGACGTAGAGGGCGCGGCTCACGTCGCAGGGTAAGGCCTCGGTCTAATCTGAGACCCCCCGCTATCGGCGCGGTGCACTTGCCTCAGGGCGCCCGTTAGGCGACGATCCGGACCAACGCAAAACTGGGGCTCCCTAATGCAGCCGCTTTCTAACGTCCTCATCGCCCATCCCGAACTAGCACTCTTCCTTGCCTTGGCTATCGGCTATTTAATCGGCAAGCTCAGGTTCAGGAGCTTTACCCTCGGCTCTGTTACCGGCTGCCTGATCGCCGGGGTCCTCATCGGCCAGACAGGCGTGGTCATTTCTGCTGACGTCAAGCAGGCCTTCTTTCTTCTCTTTCTTTTCGCGATCGGTTACCGGACCGGTCCACAATTCTTCCAGAGCCTGACCGCTGATGCCTTGCCGCAGATTGCGGTCACGGTGACCTTCTGCGTTGTGGCGCTTGCTATTGTGCTGGTGTCTTCTGTACTTTTTGGTCTCGATGTCGGCACGGCGGCCGGTCTGCTCGCCGGAGGCGCAACGGAATCCGCCACGGTCGGCGTTGCGATCGACACGTTTCAGAAGACCGGAGCGGAAGAGGCGGTGCGTCGCGCTTTCGAGGCGAACGTCGCAACCGCCTTCGCGGTCTCCTATTTGGTCGGCGTGATCTCGGCGATCGTGATGCTGTCGCAGGTAGCGCCGCGTTTGCTACGCCGCCCGCTCACGGAAGCCTGTGCGGAACTCGAGAGCAAGCTGAACGCGCCCTCGGACGGGCAGACGACTGGGCAGTCGGCTCGGCGCGCGGTCGAGGCCCGAGCGTTCCGCATCAATGAGCGCTGGGTCGGCATGACCGTGGCCGACGCCGAGCGTAAGATTCCGCCCGACGTTAAGGCTTTTGTCGGACAGGTTCGCCGCGGCGACGAAATCATCATGGCGACGCCCAATTTGAAGCTCGAGGAGGGGGATGTCGTCTCCATAGCCGGTCTGCGTGGCTATATCGTGGAGCATGCGAAGGACATCGGCGAAGAGGTCGACGACAAGGATCTGCTCGACGTGCCTGTCGACATCGCCGATATCGTCGTCAGCCGGCGCGAGATTGCCGGCAAGACGATCTTCGAGCTCAACCGCCTGCCTGCGGCGCGAACTGTCTTCCTGCGCCGCTTCAGTCGCTCGGGCGCAGAGATGCCGGTATATGGTGGCCTGAAGGTTGAGCGTGGGGACGTCTTGACCATGGTCGGCACGCCAAAGCATATCGCCGACGCCGCGGCGGTGCTCGGTTATGTCGACCGACCGACGACCGAAACGGACATGGTCTATGTCGGCGTCTTCATCTTCCTAGGCGGGTTGATGGGCATTCCTGCGCTGAGGTTGGGCGCACTCGAGCTTGGCCTCGGCGTGGCGGTCGGCACTTTGGTCGGCGGGTTGATTGCAGGCTGGCTGCGTTCGCGGGTGCGCTATTTCGGCTTTGTACCGGCAGCGACGCTCTAGCTGTTCGATTCGCTGGGTCTTTCGGCTTTCATTGCCTGCGTCGGCATCTCGGCGGGGCCGAGATTCCTGGCCGGCCTTATCGAATCAGGGCCGGCATTGGTTCTTGTACCGATCGTTGTCGTCGTACTCTCGCACGGGGCCGCCGTTCTGGTCGGCAGCCGCATCTTCAAGATGAACGAAGGCGTGCTTCTTGGCACTTGTGCCGGCGCCGGCACCTCGGCTCCCGCGTTGGCCGCCATCCAGGACGTGGCCAAGAGCCAGGTGCCGACGCTCGGCTACGGGCTTGGCTATGCCATCGGCAACATGCTGCTCGCTCTGTGGGGCGCAATCATAGTCACCGCGCTAGGGTGAGGCGGGGCGGTGCGAAAGTTGCCGACACGGCCTCTCGTTGTACTGAAGCTCGGTCCGAACGGGGCGCTAGTTCGCGGCTCATGAACCTTGGCCTCAGCGCGGACCTAAATCTGCGATTTTAGCTCAAAATGAATCGCAAACTTCTGGCGCGCTTTGTGAAAACAACAGCCTAGCTGAATCGCTCTTGATTGGTCTTCATGCTTGGCATTGCGTTTGACGCCGCAGTGCTTACATGCAACGGAAAGCGGGAATGAAAGTGAAACAAGGGTTTGACGATGGCCGGGCTGTTGAAGAAGCTGATGCCGAAATGGTTGCGCAAGAAGGGGATCGTGATCCCCGTCGTGCGCATGAGCGGGGTTATCATGGCCGGCGGCAGCGCGTTTCGGCCAGCGCTTAACCTTTCCGGCGTCTCTCAAGCGCTCGAAAAGGCCTTCGCCATGAAGGACGCGCCCGCGGTCGTCATCGCCATCAACTCGCCCGGCGGCTCGCCCGTGCAGTCGCGGATGATCTATAGCCGCATTCGCGAGCTGGCGCGCGAGAAGCAGAAGAAGGTGCTGGTGTTCGTCGAGGATGTGGCGGCATCGGGCGGCTATATGATCGCCCTTGCGGGCGACGAGATCATCGCCGACGCCACCTCCATCGTCGGCTCGATCGGCGTCGTCTCGGGCGGCTTCGGCTTCCCGGAACTCCTCAAGAAGCTCGGCGTCGAACGTCGCGTCTACACCGCCGGCGACAACAAGGTCATCCTCGACCCCTTCCAGCCGGAGAAGGAAAAGGACATCGAATATCTGAAGGGCCTGCAACTCGAAATCCATCAGGTATTCATCGACATGGTGCGGGAACGCCGCGCCGCGAAACTCAGAGCCGATGACGGCACCGTGTTTTCCGGTCTCTTCTGGAGCGGGACGCGCGGGCTCGCGCTCGGCCTGATCGACGGGCTCGGCGACATGCGCCAGGAGTTGAAGAAGCGCTACGGCGCAAAGACGAAGCTGGAACTCATCACGACCCCGCGCAGCCTGCTCGGCCGCAAGGCGCCGGGCATAGTTTCGCTGGACGGGATCGGCGCCGAGCTCGTATCGGGCCTTGCGGAAGCGGCGGAAGAAAAGGCATTATGGTCCCGCTACGGACTGTAACTGAAAGACCCGAGGCATGCCGCAACTCATCTTCCTCCTGATCGCCATCGCTGCCTGCTGGCTGTTTTTCCGCCGCTTCACCCAGGATGCCCAGCGCCTGTCGAGAAAGGCGCACCGCCGCCAGCGCGAACGCCGCACCGGCGCCATGGGCACATTGGTGAAAGACCCGAAGACGGGAGAGTATCGCGTCAAGCGCGAAGATGAATGAGCAATCCCGCAGGGTAAGCGGTAGACGGCTGCGATTTCCCTATTGCCGTTCTCTGATCCGAGCCATCCAGTCGCTTCCGGCGTAGCTCACGCAGAGGACGAAGATCGTTTGGGGCTCCTCGCTGACCGTGAAGCAAATGACGCCTTTCTCAGCGGCAGGAATTGCGCGTAGGTTGTCGTTAAACGCGGCGCGAGCTGTTCCGACATACGGAAAATCGCAGAGATTGCGCATCACGAGTTCGATTTCGCTTAGCTTTCTGTGAGCGACATCAGATCCCGCATAATCTTCTATGAGTAGGAAAATCTTAAAGAGATCGTCCGCTACGTGCGGGTGATACTGAAGTCGATATCGCGCCATTATTTCTGCGATCGAGCTTGGATGCGAGACCGCACACGCTCGAAAACGTTGTCCTCGTCCATCGATACCCACTGATCCCTAGGCAGTTTCATCCGCTCGCGGATTTCATCCTCCATTCCCGAAAGGGCGTCGGTCGTTAACCGCTCGTCATGCATCATCTGCTCTATGCCTGCCTCGATAACGTTCGATATGGACGGATATCCACCACTCTTGACCATTTTCTCGGCAAATTCCATGTGCCGGGCGGAAAGCGTAATCGTCGTTTTCACGGTCATCGTCCGGTCTCCTTTTCAGACGTGACGGTAACACCGGACTTGCGCGCGGACAATCAAGACAAGATGCGCAGCACAAACGCCGCGCCAGCGCCATGGGCACACTGGTGAATACCGCGTCAAGAGCGAGGACGAGTAGCGGAAATTGCCCCCCTCGTGTCTCCATGACATACTTTGTCCAAGATATATTATGGAGGGTCGAATGCCGGTTGCGAAGTTGGATGACGTCGTGATCCATGTGGCCGAGGGACCGGCCTTAGAAATCCAGCGAAACGACACCAGGCGCGCGGCGCTTGAGCGGATCAGGGCGTTCAGGCTGAAACTCCCGGTGGATTGGAAGTTCGATCGCGATGAAGCGAACGAGCGATGAACGACTGCCTGATCCCAAGCGAAAAGCTCAACCTCTTTTGCCTTTTTGCAAAAGTCTTGACCCTTGTCCGCCGCCATGGCACCTGTCGCGCTCGTTTTTCGAGAACTCGGACCCGATCCCATGACCGCTGCTTCCATCCCCGATCATATGAACCCAAAGCGCTCGTTCCAGGCCCTGATCCTGACGCTGCACAACTATTGGGCCGACAAGGGATGCGCGGTTCTTCAGCCTTATGACATGGAAGTAGGCGCCGGCACCTTCCATCCGGCAACCACGCTGCGCGCGCTTGGCCCAAAGCCCTGGAAGGCCGCCTATGTGCAGCCGTCACGACGTCCCTCCGACGGCCGCTACGGTGAAAATCCGAACCGTCTGCAGCATTACTACCAGTACCAGGTCATCCTGAAGCCGAACCCGCCGAACCTGCAGGAGCTCTACCTCGGTTCGCTGGCCGCAATCGGCCTCGATCCGCTGCTGCACGACATCCGTTTCGTCGAGGACGATTGGGAGAGCCCGACGCTCGGCGCATGGGGCCTCGGTTGGGAGTGCTGGTGCGACGGCATGGAAGTGTCGCAGTTCACCTATTTCCAGCAGGTCTGCGGCATCGAATGCTCGCCCGTCGCCGGCGAACTGACCTATGGGCTGGAGCGGCTCGCCATGTACGTCCAGGGCGTGGACAACGTCTACGACCTGAACTTCAACGGCCGCGACGGCGACGAAAAGATCAGCTATGGCGATGTCTTCCTGCAGGCAGAGCAGGAGTATTCGCGCCACAATTTCGAATATGCCAACACCGAGATGTTGCATCGGCATTTCATCGATGCCGAGAAGGAATGCCAGGCGCTGCTCGCCGCCGGCGCGCCGGGCGATAGCGCCAACCAGCGCCTGCACAAGTGCGTCTTCCCGGCCTACGACCAGTGCATCAAGGCGTCCCACGTGTTCAACCTGCTCGACGCACGCGGCGTGATCTCCGTGACCGAGCGCCAGAGCTACATTCTGCGCGTGCGCACGCTGGCGAAGGCCTGCGGGGAGGCATTCCTGCTGACGGATGCCGGCGGTGCCAACTGGAAGGCCGAAGCGGCCTAAGCCTTTGAACTTCGCCAGGCGCTTGGTGCTTCCAAAAAGTTGCAAAGCCGCTTAGTCTCCGGGCGATTTTACAATCGTCCGGGGGATTTAAGTATGTATATCATTCTCGCGATCATCGTCGTCGCGGCGCTTTACGGCATCATGGTCTATAACGGCCTGGTCCGCGCCAGGCAGATGGCGGAAGAGGCATGGTCGGGCATCGACGTGCAGTTGAAGCGCCGCGCCGATCTGATTCCGAACCTGATCGAGACGGTCAAGGGCTATGCCGGCCACGAAAAGACGACGCTCGAAGAGGTGGTGAAACTTCGCAACCAGGCGCAGGCGGTGCCCGCTGGCGATGTCGCCGCGCGCGGGCAGGCGGAAGGTCTGCTCGGCGCCGCGCTCGGTCGCGTCATCGCCCTTGCCGAAGCCTATCCGGACCTGAAGGCCAACCAGAATTTCGTGGAACTGCAGCGCTCGCTCGAAACGATCGAGGGCGAAATCCAGATGTCGCGGCGCTATTACAATGGCGCCGCCCGCGACCTGAACGTCAAGGTCGAGAGCTTCCCGTCCAATCTCGTCGCCGGCCAGTTCGGCTTTGCCAAGCGCGAATATTTCGAAATCACCAACGAGGCTGATCGCGCCGTTCCGACGGTCAAGTTCTGACTTTCGGATTCGGCTTTGACAGCGTAAAGGGAGGCGATTGCGGGCCGCGGCAGCGGTCCGGCGCAACCTGCCGATTGAAGAGAATGATGATGGCCAGATCCGAACTGAGGATTATCCCCCCGGGCAAGCCGCTTTCCGGCCGCGCCATGCCGCCCGGTTCGAAGTCGATCACCAACCGCGCCCTGCTGCTCGCGGGTCTCGCTGAAGGCAGAAGCGTGCTCACCGGCGCGCTGAAGAGCGACGACACGCTCTATATGGCCGAGGCGCTTCGCGCCATGGGCGTGACGATCGAGGAGCCGGATCACACGACCTTCATCGTCACGAGCAGCGGCAAATTGCAGCCTCCGGCAAAGCCGTTGTTTCTCGGCAATGCCGGCACGGCGACGCGCTTCCTGACGGCCGCGGCCGCGCTCGTCGACGGCACCGTGGTTGTCGATGGCGATGCGCATATGCGCAAGCGTCCGATTGGTGCGCTGGTGGATGCGCTGCGCTCGCTCGGCATCGAGGCGGTGGCCGAGACCGGTTGTCCGCCCGTTACCATCAAAGGTACCGGCCGCTTCGGGGCGGATCGCATCCGCATCGACGGCGGCCTGTCGAGCCAGTACGTGTCGGCGCTTCTGATGATGGCGGCCGGCGGCGAGCGGCCGGTCGACGTGGAACTGACCGGCGAGGATATCGGCGCGCTCGGCTACATCGACCTGACGACGACGGCCATGCGGGCCTTCGGCGCGAGCGTGGAGCGTACGAGCCCCGTCACCTGGCGCGTCGAGCCGACCGGCTATCGCGCCACCGATTTCCTGATCGAACCCGACGCATCGGCGGCGACCTACCTCTGGGCGGCGGAAGTGCTGACCGGTGGCGCGATCGATCTCGGCACGCCCGCGACCGAATTTTCCCAGCCCGACGCCCGCGCCTATGAGCTGATCTCGAAATTTCCGCATCTGCCGCCGGTCATCGACGGATCCCAGATGCAGGATGCCGTGCCGACGCTTGCCGTGCTCGCAGCCTTCAACAAGACGCCGGTGCGCTTTACCGGCATCGCCAACCTGCGCGTAAAGGAGTGCGATCGGGTACGGGCGCTTTCCACGGGCCTGTCCGGGATCCGGTCGGGGCTTGGAACGGAAGAGGGCGACGACCTGATCGTCGCCTCCGATCCGACGCTTGCCGGCCAGAACCTTTCGGCGCGTATCGACACATTCGCCGATCACCGCATCGCCATGAGCTTTGCGCTTGCCGGGCTGAAGGTCAGCGGCATCACCATTCTCGATCCGGATTGCGTCGCCAAGACCTTCCCGGCCTATTGGCGGGTGCTGGCTTCGCTGGGGGTAACCTATGCGGACGACGGAGACTGACGACACTCGGTCCCCTCTGCCGTGTACGCGGTGAGGGGTGTCCATACAAATGCGGCGGAGGACGATCTATCGATGCGGTGGCTATCCGGGCTTGTTCTTGCCCTCTTCGTCTTCCTCGTGGCAGGAGCGGCCACAGCCGCCGAAGTCATCAGCGCTTTCGACCAGGCGATCACGCTTGATCGCACCGGTTCGATGCTGGTCACCGAAACGATTGCGGTCAACGCCGAGGGCCGCAATATCCGGCATGGCATCTTCCGCGACTTCCCGCTGACCTTCACGGATGCTTCCGGCCGCACGGCCAGCGTGGAGTTCGAGGTCCAGAGCGTGGAGCGCGACGGACAGGCAGAGGCTTGGCGCAGCGAAAGCGTCAGCGGCGGCATCCGCATCTATATCGGTTCGTCGGACGCCTACGTCGCGCAGGGGCCGCATACTTACCGGCTCACCTATCGGACCGACCGGCAGATCCGCTATTTCGACGATCACGACGAGCTTTACTGGAATGTCACCGGCAACGGCTGGCTGTTCCCGATACTGCGGGCGACGGCGGCCGTCAGCCTGCCGCCTGGGGTCGAACCTCAAGAGATCGCCTTCTTCACGGGACCTATCGGGGCCAAAGGCAAGGACGCACGCGCGAGCCGTGAGGCAGACAGGGTCGTCTTTGCGACCACCCGGCCGCTTGCGCCCGGCGAGGGGCTGACGATTGCGCTGAAGCTACCGAAAGGCGCGATCGCCGCGCCGAGTGCTTCCCAGGAGCGGCTGTGGTTCCTGAAGGACAATCTCGGCGTCATCATCGGCTTCGGCGGCTTGATCCTCGTCTTCGCCTACTATCTGCGCAGCTGGGTGGCGGTCGGGCGCGATCCGGCGCGCGGTGTCATGGTGCCGCGCTGGGATGCGCCGGACGGTATCTCGCCGGCGCTCGTCAACTACGTCGACAACAAGGGCTTTTCCGGCGCCGGCTGGACCGCGCTTTCGGCGACGGCCCTCGATCTCGCGGTCAAGGGCTATGTCGTCCTCGAGGATCTGCAGAGCCGCATCATCATCCGCCGCACCGGAAAGGCTCCGGTCGCAAAGCTTGAAAGCGGCGAGAAGGCGCTTCTCGACACGCTCGGGGCCGAAGGTTCGACGCTTGCGATCGACAAGTCCAACGGCGAGAAGGTGCAGCGCGTCGGGCAGACCTTTCGCAGCGCCATCGAACGAGAGCATCGCGGACAATACTATCGCGCCAACACGCTCTATGTGGTGGGCGGCGTCCTGCTTTCGATCGCAACCTTCGCCGGCATCATCCTCTTCGGCCGGCTGCATGAGGACGCCCTGCCGCTGATCGTGGTGCCGGCTTTCCTTTCGATCTTCGCCACGGTGATCGCAAGCTCGCTGGGCCGGGCCTTTCGCCGCGGCGGCAGCCTCGCCTCGCGTATCTTCTCGGTGATCGTCTTTGCCTTTATCGGCTTCGTCGCGGTCTCGATCTTCGCCGGCGTCACGGCCGGGATAGCAACGACCTCGGCGGGACGCGAAGAGCTGCCGCTGCTGGTCGCCATCGTCGGCATCTTCGCCCTCAATTTCGTCTTCTATTTCCTGATGGGTGCGCCGACGCCGATCGGCACGAAGCTGATGGACGGCATCGATGGGCTGAGGCAATATCTGACGCTGGCCGAACGCGACCGTATGAACATGGCCGGCGCGCCGACGATGTCGCCGCAGCACTTCGAAAAGCTGCTCCCCTATGCCGTGGCGCTAGGCGTCGAAAAGCCCTGGTCACGCGCCTTCGAGACATGGCTCGCGGCCGCCGCCGGCGGGGTAGCCGCCGCCTACGCGCCCGGCTGGTACGTCGGAAATTTCGGCCATTTCTCCGATCGCATCGGCGGCTTCTCCTCGTCCATGGCCTCGACAATCGCCTCCACCATTCCCGCACCGGTATCGAGTTCCTCATCGGGCTTTTCCGGCGGCGGCGGATCTTCAGGCGGCGGCGGAGGTGGCGGCGGCGGGGGAGGGTGGTAGGGTTTACCTCCGTCGGAAGGATGGAAGAACCGGATGCCGTCCTCGACACGATATTTGCGGTTGTGCAGCAGCGCCAAATTTTGCTAGCAGAAGCCGACCGTTTTCAGCCCAACCCGGCACAGCGTGCCGGCCCTCCTAGAAGGGAGGGTGAGGAACCATGATATGCCCGATCTCCTTCTTGAACTTCGCTCCGAGGAAATCCCCGCACGCATGCAGCGCAAGGCTGCGGGCGATCTGCGCAAGCTCGTCACCGACGCGCTGGTGGAGGCTGGGCTGTCCTATGAGGGAGCGCGGGAGTATTGGACGCCGCGCCGCCTGACGCTCGACATCCGCGGCCTTTCGGCGCGCTCCGCCGATGTCCGCGAGGAACGCAAGGGACCCCGCACCGACGCGCCGGAAAAGGCGATCGAAGGGTTCTTGCGCGGCGCCGGGCTCTCCTCGATTGCCGAGGCGCAGGTGCAGAGCGACCCGAAGAAGGGGGATTTCTATGTCGCCGTGGTTTCGAAGCCGGGGCGCGGCGCCGAGGAGATCGTCGCCGACGTCATGCCCGGTATCATCCGCGATTTCCCCTGGCCGAAATCCATGCGCTGGGGTGGGGCGTCGGCAAGGACCGGCGCGCTGCGGTGGGTCCGCCCGCTGCAGTCGATCGTCTGCACCTTCGGTACGGAACATGAGGAAACGGCGGTCATTCCCTTCGAGATCGACGGCATCACCGCCTCGAACATCACCTACGGCCATCGCTTCCATGCGCCGGAGGCGATCGTCGTCAAGCGGTTCGACGACTATGCGGCGAGCCTCGAAAAGGCCTTCGTCATTCTCGACGCCGAGCGGCGCAAGGACATCATCCTGCACGACGCCCGCGACATCGCCTTTGCCAACGGCCTGGAACTGGTCGAGGACGAGGGATTGTTGGAGGAAGTCTCCGGTCTCGTCGAATGGCCGCAGGTGCTGATCGGCACCTTCGAGGAAGACTATCTGACGATCCCGTCAGAGATCATCCGTCTGACGATCAAGACGAACCAGAAGTGCTTTGTCACGCGTCGCCAAGGCGGCGAGACGCTGTCCAACCGGTTCATCCTCGTCTCGAACATTCGCTCCAGCGATGGCGGCAAGGAAATCGTCCACGGCAACGGCAAGGTCGTGCGCGCCCGCTTGTCCGACGCGCTGCATTTCTGGAAACGCGACCAGGGTGACCTGCCGGATCTCGATACACTTGGCGCTTCGGCCGCCAAATTCGGCCTCAGTCTCAAGAAGCCGCTGGACCAGCGCATGGCGAAGCTCGACGCGCTGAACGTGACCTTCCATGCCAAGCTCGGCAGTCAGGGCGAGCGCGTCCAGCGCATCCGCACCTTGGTTGCGGAACTGGCGAAGATCAGCGGCGCCGACGCCACGCTCGCCGATCGCGCCGCGGTTCTCGCGAAGGCCGATCTGCGCACGGAAGCGGTCGGCGAGTTCCCCGAACTGCAGGGCTTGATGGGCCGCAAGTATGCGGCGCTGCAGGGCGAGGATGCGTCTGTCGCAACAGCGATCGAAGACCACTACAAGCCGCAAGGCCCCTCCGACCGCGTGCCCGACGACAAGGTGGCGATCACGGTGGCGCTCGCCGACAAGCTCGACACGCTGATCGGCTTCTGGGCGATCGACGAGAAGCCGACGGGATCCAAGGATCCGTTCGCCCTGAGACGGGCGGCACTGGGCGTGGTCAGGATCCTCTTGGAGCGCCGCATCCGCTTGCCGCTTCTGGCGGTGACGAAGGATGCCGACCTGCTCGCCTTCTTCCATGACCGCCTGAAAGTCTATCTGCGCGATCAGGGCGCGCGCTACGACCTGATCGACGCCGTGCTGACATCCGAGGCAGACGACCTCTTGATGGTTGCGCGCCGCGTCGAGGCGCTGACGGCGTTCATCACCTCGGAAGACGGCAAGAACCTGCTTGCCGGTACCAAGCGCGCGACCCAGCTTCTTGCCGCCGAAGAGAAGAAGGGCACGGCAATCGCCGACGGCGTTTCCGAGGCGTTGCTGAGACTTGATGCCGAGAAGGGCATGTATGCCGCCATCGTGAAGGCATCCGCCGAGGCTTCCGATGCCATCGCGAAGGAAGATTTCCGCTCGGCGATGGAAGCGCTGTCGAAGCTGCGTGCCCCCGTCGACCGTTTTTTTGAGGAAGTGCTCGTCAACGACGAGGACGCCGCCATCCGTGCCAATCGCCTGGCGTTGCTGCGCTTGATTCGCGAGGCGACCGGAACGGTTGCCGACTTCTCGAAGATCGCGGGATAGAGGGACCGATGACCGGGGAAATCCTGGTCGGGACCGAGCGTTTGGCTCCGGCGGTTCGATCGTAGCTTTGCTTTGGCTCAATGCAAACCGGTCAGGGCCGCAGCTCGAGGCCGCTGAGATCGAATGTCTTCGGCGTGGCGGCGGTTGCTGCGTGCGCGGGCGCGGGCGAGATTGCCATCGTTGACGATGGATCGATTTCATCGCCTGCAAGGCCGGCCGCGGCCAGCGTCTCCGGCGTCGGCTTCGAGATCATGACGACCGGGGAGCCGCCCATCCAGGCTTCGGTGCGCGCGATCTTCTTCTCGCCGTTGATGTCGCGGAGCTCCACCCTCTGCGTGCCCCGGGGTAGTTCCGGCACGACATAGAGCCTCTTCACGATGGGCACCACAAGCGGCGGGCAGTCGCTGCAGGACTTGGTGACGATGCTGTCCGCGCCGACGCCCTTCATCTGCGTGATCGGTTCAATGGACGACGCAACGGCCGATTGACCAGCCATGATCACGGCAAGGCCCAGAATGATGCGGCGCATGAAAATCCTCCGAACTCGGTTTCGAAGGGAGAATATCCAAGCTTTATTGCCACTCCGTCAGGAGAATTGGTAAATTTTTATCGTATAATTCACGGATCGATATCGATCGACGTCAGCCGTTCTCGCGTTCGATCGCCCGCCAGCCGATGTCGCGGCGGCAAAAGCCGTTTGCCCACTCCACCTTGTCGGCAAGGGCATAGGCGCGGCTCTGCGCCTGACCGACACTCTTTCCAAGAGCCGTGACGTTGAGAACGCGGCCACCGGTCGCGACAAGCTGGCCGTCCTTCACGGCCGTCCCGGCATGGAACACCTTTGCGCCGTCGCTGTCCGCCGGCAGGGCCGCGATCGCGGTGTTCTTCTCGTAGGCACCGGGATAGCCCTTGGATGCCATGACGACGGTCAATGCCGCATCGTCATGCCATTCGACGCTTGCCTCACCGAGCGTGCCCTTGGCGCAGGCGTAAAGCAGCGGCAGCAGATCGCTCTTCATCCGCATCATCAGCACCTGGCACTCCGGGTCGCCGAAGCGGACGTTGTATTCGATGAGTTCGGGGCCCTTCGCCGTGATCATCAGGCCGGCAAAGAAGACGCCCGAGAACGGATGGCCGCTTTCGGCCATGCCGCGCATCGTCGGCTCGATGATGTCCTTCATGGTCCGCTCGACCATCTCGGGCGTCATCACCGGCGCCGGCGAATAGGCGCCCATCCCGCCGGTGTTGGGGCCGGTGTCGCCGTCGCCGACGCGTTTGTGATCCTGCGCGGTCGCGAGCGCCAGAACGTGACTGCCGTCGCAGAGGCAGAAGAAGCTTGCTTCCTCGCCATCGAGGAAGGCTTCGATCACCACTTCCGCGCCGGCCTCACCGAAGGCGCCTTCGAAACAGTCGTCGACAGCGGCCAGCGCCTCATCGACGGTCATGGCGACGGTTACGCCCTTGCCGGCGGCAAGCCCGTCGGCCTTGACGACGATCGGCGCGCCCTCCGCGCGGATATAGGCCTTTGCCTTCGGCGCGTTGTTGAAGCGCTGATAGGCGCCAGTCGGAATGCCGTAGCGGGCACAGATATCCTTGGTGAAGCCCTTCGAGCCCTCGAGCTGGGCGGCCGCGGCCGAAGGGCCGAAGACGGCAATGCCAGCCTCGCGCAGGCGATCTGCAAGGCCCGCCACCAGCGGCGCCTCGGGGCCAACGACGACGAAGTCGATTGCCTTGTCGCGGCAGAAAGCGATGACGTCCGGGTGACTTTCGGTATCGATGGCGACGAGCGTCGCGTGCTCGGCGATGCCGGGATTGCCCGGTGCGGCGAAGAGTTCGGTGAGGAGAGGCGATTGCGCCAGTTTCCAGGCCAGCGCGTGTTCGCGTCCGCCGGATCCGATCAACAGAAGTCTCATGGGTCTGCCCTCTCTCTACGCGGCACTTCAGCGCCTCGTCTGGCGGTTAAGGAGCGGGGCTTGAAAGGTCAAGGGCAAATCCTGTGGAACCGGCGCTTGGCCGTTCGCGAAATCCATTGCCTTGCCTTCTTGTCCGACTATGGTGCGCCTTTTATGTAAAAAGAAACGAGATTCATAATGGCCGCTGATATTCGCTCCCTCTCCGCAACCATCGCCGCCGAAATCAATGCGAGACCGGCGCAGGCGGTGGCCGCGATCGAGCTTCTCGATGAAGGCGCAACGGTTCCTTTCATCGCGCGCTATCGCAAAGAGGTCACCGGCGGCTTGGATGACGGTCAGTTGCGCACGCTGGCGGAACGGTTGGTCTATCTGCGCGACCTGGAAGCGCGCCGCTCCACCATCGTCGACTCGATCACCGGCCAGGGGAAGATGACCGACGAGCTGATGGGCAAGATTTCCGCGGCGGTCACCAAGGCGGAACTCGAAGATCTCTACCTGCCCTATAAGCCGAAGCGCCGCACGCGCGCCGAGATCGCCCGCGAACGCGGTCTTGGACCGCTCGCCGAGGCGATCCTTGGCAACCGCGCCGCCGATCCGACGGTGCTTGCCGCAGCTTACCTCACGGCCGAGGTCGCCGACGTCAAGGCGGCGCTCGAAGGCGCGCGCGACATCGTCGCCGAAGGCATCACCGAGAACGCCGATCTTCTCGGCAAGCTTCGCGCTCACATGAAGCAGAACGCCATGCTCAGGGCGCGCGTCGTCGACGGCAAGCAGGAGGCGGGCGCCAAGTTCTCCGACTATTTCGAGCACAACGAGCGCTGGGCGACGGCACCCGGCCACCGCGCGCTTGCGATGCTGCGTGGCTGGAACGAGGAAATGCTGACGCTGACGATCGACGTCGACACCGACGTTTCCTCCCCGGCAAAGCCGGTCGAGCGGATGATCGCGACAAGCCTGGAGATCGGGGCGCAAAAACCCGGCGACCGCTGGCTGATGGAGGTCGCAAGCTGGACCTGGCGCGTGAAACTCTCCATGTCGCTCTCGCTCGACCTGACGCGCGAGCTGCGCGAACGGGCGGAGGAAGAGGCGATCCACGTTTTCGCGCGTAACCTCAAGGACCTGCTTTTGGCGGCGCCCGCGGGTTCGCGGGCCACGATGGGCCTCGATCCCGGCATCCGCACCGGCGTCAAGGTGGCGATCGTCGACGGCACCGGTAAGGTTCTCGAGACCACGACCGTCTATCCCTTTCCGCCGAGGAACGACGTGCGCGGCACCCAGGCGACGCTTGCTGCCCTCACGCGCAAGCATAAGGTGGAGCTGATCTCCATCGGCAACGGGACGGGAAGCCGGGAGACGGAAAAGCTCGTCGCCGACATGCTGGCCGATCTTCCCGCGCCGAAGCCGACCAAGGTTATCGTGTCGGAAGCGGGCGCTTCGATCTATTCGGCCTCAGAGACGGCCGCGCTGGAGTTCCCCGACCTCGATGTGACGCTGCGCGGCGCCGTCTCGATCGCGCGGCGTCTGCAGGATCCGCTGGCGGAGCTCGTCAAGATCGAGCCGAAGTCGATCGGCGTCGGCCAGTACCAGCATGACGTAGATCAGCAAAAGCTCTCGCGCTCGCTCGATGCCGTCGTTGAGGACGCCGTCAACGCCGTGGGCGTCGATCTCAATACGGCATCCGCACCGCTGCTCGCGCGCGTGTCCGGTCTCGGGCCGTCGATCGCCGATGCGATCGTGCGCCACCGCGACGAGGAGGGGCGTTTCGAGACCCGGCGCGATCTCCTGAAAGTCGCGCGTCTCGGCAACCGCACCTTCGAGCAATGCGCCGGCTTCCTGCGCATTCCGAACGGCAAGGAGCCGCTCGATGCCTCCTCGGTGCACCCGGAAGCCTACGGCGTCGCCAAGAAGATCGTCGCCGCTTGCGGCCGCGACCTGCGCACCCTGATGGGCGACAGTGCCGCATTGAAGGACGTCGATCCGCGCGCCTTCGTCGACGAGCGCTTCGGCCTGCCGACGGTGCGCGATATCCTGGCCGAGCTCGAGAAGCCCGGCCGCGACCCGCGCCCGAGCTTCAAGACCGCCACCTTTGCCGAGGGCGTCAATGAAATCACCGACCTTCTGCCCGGAATGATGTTGGAAGGAACCGTCACCAATGTCGCCGCGTTCGGCGCGTTCGTCGATATCGGTGTTCATCAGGACGGCCTGGTTCACGTCTCCCAGCTTGCCGATCGTTTTGTCAAAGATCCTCACGAAATTGTGAAAGCTGGCGACGTGGTGAAGGTGCGGGTCGTCGAGATCGACGTGAAGCGCAAGCGCATAAGCCTCACCATGCGCAAGGATGGGGGCACTGAGGCCGCCGCGCCTTCGCGCAGCGGGCGCGAAGCCAGCGCGCCCAGCGTTCAGGCAAAGCGCGGCGATGTGCGTCCGCAAGCGACACAGCAAGGCAGTTTCGGCGCGGCGCTGGCTGACGCGTTCAAGCGAAAATAACGGCTTAGCGGAAGGTATTGCAAGAATGTAACACTCTGGCAACGTTGTTGACGGAGTGCTAATCCATGAACTTGAAAGCGATCGAGGAGACGCTAAACTTCACTTATCGTCGTCACAATATCCGAGGCACCCATGGCGTCGGCACTCCTTTTGCTCATTCAGAAAATCGTCCGTGAAGGCTCGCTGAAGCTGACACTTTCTTCCGGCGAGACGCATATACTTGGCGATGGCTCGGACGACCCGGTGGCCATCCGCTTCATCGACCAGGAGGCGGAAGACGCGGTGGCCCGCGACCCGACCTTGAAGCTCGGCGAGATGTACATGCAAGGCCGCTTCGTCATGGAGCAGGGGGATATCTACGACTTCCTCTCGGTGGTGAAGAAAAATACCACCAACGAGATCTTCGATTTCCGCATGGCGATGTTGCTTATGGGCCGCGTCGTCCTCCAGCAGCTGAAAAGCCGGTTGCCGATCAACCGCAACAAGCACAACGTCGCGCACCATTACGATCTGTCGGCCAAGCTCTTCGACCTTTTCCTCGACGAGGATTGGCAATATTCCTGCGCCTATTTCGAGCCGCACGGCATCAGTCTGGACGAGGCGCAGCTTGCCAAGAAGCGCCATATCGCCGCCAAGCTCCTGATCGGATCCGGCCAGCGCATTCTCGAAATCGGCTCCGGCTGGGGCGGCATGGGCATGTATCTCGCCGAGGCCGCGGAAGGGATCGATTTTACCGGCATAACGCTCAGCGAAGAGCAGCTGAAGGTGTCACGCGGGCGCGCGGCCAAGCGCGGCCTTTCCGAGCGCGTCCGCTTCGAGCTTCAGGACTACCGCTACATGGGCGGCAAGAAGTTCGATCGCATCGTCTCGGTCGGCATGTTCGAGCATGTAGGCATCGGCAACTACGGCAAATTCTTCCACAAGGTCTCCGAGTTGCTGGACAACAACGGTGTCATGGTGCTGCACACCATCGCCCGGCCGAAACCGTCGTTCGCCACCAACGCCTTCATCGAGAAGTATATTTTCCCGGGCGGCTATATCCCGTCCGTCGGTGAAGTCACGCCGCCGCTCGAAAAGGCGGGGCTCCTGATCAAGGATATCGAAATCCTGCCGATGCACTACGCCTACACGCTTCGCCACTGGCGAAACCGCTTCGTGGCGCGCAAGGCCGAAGCCGTCGCCCTCTATGACGAGCGGTTCTTCCGCATGTGGGAGTTCTATCTCGCCGGCTCGGAAATGGGCTTCCGCTGGGACGACCTCTTCATCCTGCAGGTTCAGATCGCCAAGAACCAGTTTGCAGTGCCGGACAACCGCAACTACATTGCCGAGCAAGAAGCGAAACTGAAGGAATTCGAGGCACGCCGCGCGCCGCTGGAGAAGGTGGTCTTCTAGCTTGAGGGCTGAGGCACGGGGCGGGTTACGGGCAAGAAGTTCTTGCCCGCAAATCCCTCCGCTGCTTCTTAATGATTTGTTGGCTAATTTCGAAGAATTTGATCCATATCTTCAAATTTTCCGCGCAATGGCCGATGAATATAATTCTGGGTTGCTGCGGCGAAGGTGGAATGTTCCGGGCTGCCCTCGCAGCCCTTTGTTTTGCGTTTTGCGGGGTCGGTTATGATTTTGAAATCCAAATTCCTTTTGCCTTCGGCACTCCTTCTGCTGTCGGCTGGCCTTGCCGACGCGCAGGAGCGCCGTGCCTGGTGGTCCGGCGACTGGTATGTCAGCCTCGGCGCTTCCGTTTTCTCCGCCCCGAAATACGAGGGCGGTTCGAGCAACAAGCTGCAATGGTCTCCGCAGATCTCGTTCGGCAAGCAAGGGCCCGAGACGCGCTTTTCCTCGCGCAACGATAGCGCCTCCTTCTCGCTTTACGACCAGGGCGCTTTCCGGGCCGGCCTCACAGGGCGCTTCATTCCGAAGCGTGACGCGGACACCGACAGCGACCTTCGCGGCCTGAAGCCGGTCAAATGGGGCGTGGAAGTCGGCGCCTTTGGGGAAGTCTATCCCACCGACTGGCTGCGTGCGCGCGCCGAACTGCGCCAAGGCATTCGTGCGCATGCAGGCCTCGTCGCCGACACCGCCGTTGACGCCTATGTCGATATCCTGCCTGAGCTCAGGCTTTCCGGCGGACCGCGCGCCACCTGGGCGACGGAGGATTATTTCGAGACATACTACGGCGTGGACCAGAGCGAGTCGGCGGCAAGCGGGCTCAGCACATACAATCCGGGCGGGGGTCTGAAGTCCGTCGGCGCAGGAGCCGCTCTCACCTGGCAGGCGACGCCAAACATAACCGCGAGTTCGTTCGTGGAATACAAGCGCCTGCAAGGCCCGGCCGCCGACAGCAGTCTGGTGCGCGAACGCGGCGATCCGAACCAATGGATGATCGGCGTCACGGCGAGCTACAGGTTCAATTTCACATTGAACTAGGAGCAAACAGCCAAGGGCTGCGCGCGCCAACACGCGCAGCTTGACCGCCGCCCCTCGGTCTCGATACTTAGCGCATGCAAAACACGGGCGATATTCACGGGCGCGTCGCGGATGCGCCTTCCGGCAACTGGGTCTACCGCGCGCTTCCTTCCGCGCTCTGGCCCTATGCGCAGCTGGCGCGCTGGGACAGGCCGATCGGCTGGCAGCTTCTGATGTGGCCGTGCTTCTGGTCGGCGACGCTCGCAGCCCAGGCTGCAACCGAAACGGGGCAGTTTTCGAGGCTTCAGCTGGTCTGGCACCTCCTGCTTTATTTCGTCGGTTCCGTGGCGATGCGCGGGGCCGGATGCACCTATAACGATCTCGTCGATCACGACATCGACATGGCGGTGGCGCGCACGCGCTCGCGGCCGCTGCCCTCCGGGCGGGTCAGCCGCCTGCAGGCCAAGGCCTTCATTGCCCTTCAAGCGCTGGTCGGGCTCTTGGTTCTGTTGCAGTTCAACGGGTTCGCCATTGTGCTCGGCGTGCTTTCGCTGGCGATCGTCGCCCTTTATCCCTTCGCCAAGCGCTTTACCGATTGGCCGCAGTTCTTTCTGGGGCTCGCGTTTTCCTGGGGCGCGCTGATGGGGTGGGCCGGCATTTTCGGCAGCCTCTCCGTTGCCGCCGTCCTGCTTTATGCCGCCTCGATCGTCTGGACGATCGGTTACGATACGATCTACGCCCATCAGGACAAGGAAGACGACGCGCTGATCGGCGTGCGCTCGACGGCGCGGCTCTTCGGCGAGCGCACGCGGCTTTGGCTCTCCGGCCTCTACGGTGCGGCCCTCGTCTTGATGTTTCTATCGTTTGCCGTGGTCGGCGCCGGCACGCTCGCCTATCTGGGGCTTCTCATCGCCGGCGGCATGTTCGCCTACCAGATTGCGGTTCTCAACATCGACAATGCCGATCAATGCCTGGCGCTGTTCAAATCCAACGGCAAGGTCGGCGCCATCATCTTCGCCGGGCTTTTCCTTTCCCTGCCGCTGATCTGACGGGTCAATCCGCAAACGCAAACACCCGGCGCCGAAACGCCGGGTGTTTTTGCAGGTGGAGGTTCGGGCGCTCAGCTGCGCGCGATGATCTCGCGGCCTTCGATCTTCATGGTAACGCCGAGCTTGCCAGTGGTGCGGCGCACGAGGAAGCGCGGGCGGCGGCTTGCGAAATAGGAGTGGCGCCGGCGCGGCTGCAGCGCGTTGGTCTTGACGCCGCCGAGATGCTCTTCGAGCGGCCGGGCGACGCCGTCGGCTTCCACCATCAGCATCGGGATGCGGAAAGCTTCCGACCAGGAACGCCAGTCGGCGGCGATGTCGCTGAGATCGTGCGCCACCAGAAGCGGAATGCACAGGTCCGGATCCTCGTGATGCAGTTCGAGCGTGACGGTGACTTCGCCGTCGCCGTGGTCGATCGCTCGCGCCGCCACGCCCATGAACGCCCGCTTTGGCAGGGCGATGGAAAGCGGCAGTCCGCTCGAGGGCAGGATCTTGCGCAACACTGCGCCACGCTCGTCGATCGTGATCGTGACGTCGCAGGATGATCCGCGCATCGCGTAGCTGACCTGCTGGGGGAAACGTGCCGGATCCAGCCGCAAGGTCGTACCTGCCCATGCAGGCTTCATGACGGATTTGCTCATCGATTTTTCTTACCCTTGTTTTACGCACGGGGGCCGGTTACCGGCCTTCTTTTGAGGACTTTTGTCCCTTGATGCCGTGAAGGTAGGCGGCCGATATTCCGGACAGCTTAAAAATCGCGGTTAAGAAAATTTTGCGTCGGCTGATGGTTAGCGAAATCAAATCCATCAAGGTTTCCGCGAAGTGAACGGATCTGGAGAAAACCATTCCGTTTTGACCGCCATCCGAGGGGTGCCGTGTCAGTCTCGCGTAAGCTCTGGCTGCAACAATATCGCGGGGTTTCGCTTGTTGTTTCCGACCTGACGCGTGGGGGCGTTCCGATGATTTCGACCTTTCTCGGATATTCGATGAGTTCGCGCGACATGGTGACGACGCTGACGCGGGTTTCCGCGCAGGCGCAGACCAAACGGGAGGTCGACTACTACAAGGCCAATATCGGCAAGGTCAAAACGGCCGACGATTTTCTTGGCGACTACCGGCTTTACTCCTACGCCATGAAGGCCTTCGGCCTTGAGGACATGGTCTATGCCAAGGGCATGATGAAGAAGGTGCTCGAGAGCGATCTCAGCGATACCAAGAGCTTTGCCAACAAGCTGACCGATACCCGCTACAAGCAGTTCGCGGCCGCCTTCAATTTCGGCGTGTCGGCCAATAGCGGGCAGACGGACACCCAGCAGGAAGACATGCTTGGTCTCTACACGCAGTCCTTCGCCAACGAGGAATCGTCCATCAAGACCGAGAGCGACTACTTCAGCGCGCGTATCAACAACATCACCAATGTCATGCAGCTGGTCGCCGATCCCAGGATGAAGAACTACCTGCTGAAGGCCTATGGCCTCGATCCCACCTATGTCAGGAACGGCTTCCTGGCCTCGGTGCTGACCAGCGACGTCAACGATCCGAACAGCTTCGTCAATCTGAACGGCGGCACGGCATTCAAGGCGATGGCCAAGCAGTTCAGCTTCAACGCGGACGGCACGGTGCCGACGTTGAGCGCTGCCCAGCTTGCCGAAGAGGCGGCGGTCAAGGCGGAAAGCGACTACTATGGCCAAACGATCGGCTCCGTCACGTCGGTGGACGGGTTGCTCGGCGATAGCCGCCTGACCGCCTTTATGCTGAAGGGCTACGGTATCGATCCCGCGTCCGTGTCGACAGGCGATCTCCGGTCGATGCTGACGAGCGACATCAGCGATCCCGCGAGCTTCGTGAACCAGAATGGAACGGCGGCAGAAAAGAAGCTTATCGCGCAGTTCAATTTTGCCGCGGATGGAACGCTTGCGCTCGATGCCAACGGGGTGACGAAGCCGGTGCAGACGGCCGCTCAGAAGGCGGCTGTGATGGACGAATACAACATCACGGTGCCAAGCTTCGTAACCGACGCCGGCGCCGCCGCGCTGGATTCCTACTACAAAGCCAACATCACCAATGTGAAATCCATTGCCGATCTCGTGGCCGATCCCCGGCTCGACGCGTACGTGAGATCTGCCTTCCGCATCGATCCCAGCGTCACGGATGCGGATATGGTCGCTGCCGCGAAGGATCCGCGGATCGCGGATGCCAAGAGGCTGACCAATCTTTTCATTCAGTTCAACTTCAGCACCGGCACCGCCAACGAGGATGCCTACTACGACGCCCATATCGGCACGATCGACAACATCACCGAGTTGACGTCCGACACGCGCATGATGGCCTATTTGAAGCTCGCCTACGGCATCGATCCGAGCATGTCCGCCGATCTCTTCAGGCAAGCCTATGCCGATCCGGCCATTGCCGCCGCCAACGGGCTTACGGATTTCTTTGCGCAGTTCAATTTTCAGGATCATCAGGCCGCGCAATCGGCCGCCACCTACTATTCGAGCAACATCGGCAACATCAAGACCGCGAGCGACCTCACCGGAGATGCCGCTCTCTTCTCTTTCGTCAAAGCGGCATACGGCATCGATCCGAGCGTGAGCGCGACCGATTTCGAGGCCGCGGTCGAGGATCCGGCGCTTGCCGCGAGCCTGGGCCTCACCGACGCGCTTGCGCAGTTCGGGTTCCAGGCAAGGGCGAACGCGGTGACGGAGGACGACTACTACAAGGCGACGATCGGCTCGATCACCTCGGTCGACGATCTGGTCGCCGACCCGCGCCTGTTCGACTACATCAAGACCGCCTTCAACATGACCTCCGTCACTCCGGCCGATTTCGCCGCCGCCGCGAAAGATCCGGCCCTGGCGCAAGCGAAAGGCCTGACGGCGATCCTCGGTCAGTTCAGCTTCGAGGCGGATGGAACAGTCACCCCAGGTGACGCGGCGCAATCGGCCGCGCAGATCAGCCTGATATCGACGGTCTATATTGCTCAGTTTCCGGGGCAGACCGACGAGCAGGCAAGCGCAACCGCCATGGCCTATCTGGCGCTCCATCCGGCTCAAACGCAGTCACAGGGCGAGACCGTCGCAAACGCTTATCACACGGCAAGCGACGCCCTGAAGGCGGATGCGCTCACCAATACCGCCTATTACCAGGCACATATCGGCACCGTCACCTCGGCCGACGATCTGAGTGCGGATACGCAGCTCTTCAACTACCTGAAAATTGCCTATGGGCTCGATCTGTCCATGACGGCCGCCGAGTTCAGCGCCGCCGCGAAGGATGCGAACCAAGCGATCGCGCTTGGGCTCGTGAAGGTTTTCGCGGATTTCAATTTCGGCGCCGACGGCACGGTCCTGGCCGGCAACCAGGCCCAGAGTGCCGCGCAGATCGCCAAGACGACGCAAGCCTATACGGCCAACTTCGCAACCGACGGAACAGTCACTGCCAACGGGCAGGCGCAGACCTCCGCGCAAATCAAGTACGTCTCCACGGCGTTCATGACCAATTACAGGCAGCGTGCCCAGACTGCCGAGCAAAAGAGTGCGGTCATGGACGCATACAGCGTTCAGGTGTCGACGTTCGTCACCAACGCCAAGGCGGCGGCCTCCGACAGCTACTACAAGAGCCACATCGGTTCCATCACGTCAGCTGCCGAGCTCGTCAACGATCCGATGCTCTTCGACTATGTGGTGATGGCCTTCGGGATTGCCGACCGGGAAGCGGCGAACACCTCGGACGCCGTCCTGAAGTTCGATTTCAAGACGGCGGCGGCGGATCCCGATTATGCCAAGCTCGTCGGCTTCACGGACATCATCGCGACGTTCAATTTCCTGCCGCCGGACGGAAAGGTGGCCGCCGGCAAGAAGGCGCAGACGGCCGATCAGATCGCCTCGACGTCGCAGATGTATTTCGACAAGGCCAATACGGCGCGAACGGCAATGCAGACCGACGCAGCGGCGAACTACAAGAAGCGAATGCCGGACGTTAAGAATATCAAGGATTTCTTCGTCACCAACGACGCCGATACGCTGAAGGACAACGACAAGCAGCCAGATCTGCCGCAGATCTACGAGGTGGCCTTGAGAGCATACGGCATCCAGCCGAGCGAGATGTCGCCGACGCGGATGAAGCTGATCCTGGAGAGCGACCCCTACGATCCGAAGAGCTACGTCAATTCCTTGAAGGACGACCGCTTCGTCAATCTGGCCAAGGCATTCAATTTCGACAGCAAGGGAGATCCCGAGCCGGCGGTCCAGGCGCTGTCGCAGCAGCAGATCAACAGCTACGTCTCGGCCTATTCCAAGCGAGCCTCCCTCGGGCTGACTGGCAGCGCGGCGAAGAAGGCGCTGGACGACGCCAAGACCGCGGCCACCTATTTCGCGACCAACATCCTCAAGATCAAAACCCTGCCGGACTTCCTCGCAGACAAGAAGCTCACCGATTTTACGCTGGCGGCGAACGGGATCGATCCGAAGACGGTTACCGCCGCGACCTTGAAGAGTGCCTTCGAAGCGGATCCGGACGACCCCAAGAGCTTCCTCAACACGACCGCCGGCGCACAGTTCAAGAAGATCGTCAGCACCTTTAATTTCGAGACGAAGGCGGCATCGTCCTCGCATCTCGACGACCTCACCAGCAAGCATGTGCTCGGATTGACCAACACCAAGCTGGGCACCATACAGGACAAGGGTGCCTTCGAGCAGACGAACGACTCCTACCTGCATCAGGCGCTCGAAACGCAGCAAGGCGAGACCAACGATGGCGTGCGCCTGGCTCTCTATTTCCAACGCAAGGCGCCCGACATCCTGTCGATCTACGACCTCATGTCCGACAAGGCGATCTATCAGTTCATCACCACGACCTTCCAGCTGCCGGACGCGATCGCCAACATGGATGTCCAAAAGCAGGCCGACTATCTGCAAAAGCTCGTCAGCCTCAAGGACCTGCAGGATCCGAAGAAGGTCAGCCAACTGGTGAAGCGCTTCACCGCCATGTACGACATGAAGAACAGTTCGAGTTCCTCGCCTGCGGCCAGCATATTGCAGGGATCGAGCGGCGGCATCAGCGCGGACACGCTGCTGTCGATCGCCCAGCTCCGGGCCGGATAAGGCGCGGGGAGGCGGCAAACCCGATTGCTTGCATCGAAGGGGAGCGCCGGGATCGCGGTAGCGGCTATTCACTCAAAGGTGAATCCCGTTTTCACGGCGTTAACGAATTTTTAGCGCGTTCTAACCTATCCAATAGTCATACATAACGCCGCTGCCGGTCCTTCGGCACTCGCGGTGGAGGACCTTTGGATGCTCTCGACCTATCTTGGCTATTCGATTGCCACGAGGGACATGACGTCGACCTTGAGCCGAATTGCCTCCCAATCACAGACGAAGCGCGCGCAGGCCTATTACGACGCCAATATCGGCAAGGTCAAAACCGTCGATGACTTCGTCAACAACTACCAGCTCTTCAGCTATGCCATGGACGCTTACGGTCTTAGCGACATGACCTACGGCAAGGCCTTCATGAAGAAGGTCCTGACGAGCGATCTCAGCGACAGCAACAGCTTCGCGAACCGCCTGAACGATCCCCGCTACAAGGCGATCGCGGCGGCATACAATTTCGGGACGTCTTCAAGTTCCTCCGGGACGGCAGGTGTTTCCTCCGCCAATGCGGCGCAATCCTCGACGCAGACCGATGGCACGATCGATCTCTATGAGCAGTCCTTCGCCGACGAGTCCGATAACGCCAAGGCGGAGACCGACTATTACAGCGCCAAGATCGCCAACGTCACCAATGTCGACCAGATCCTCGGCGACGACAGGCTGAAGGATTACGTCCTCAAGGCAAACGGCATCGATCCGACCTATATCTCCAACAGCTACCTGCGCTCGGTGCTGACCAGTGACGTCAGCGATCCCTCTAGCTTCGTCAACCAGAACAGCGGCGCCGCCTTCAAGGCGCTTGCCGCGGAATTCAGCTTCAACGCCGACGGAACGAGCACTGGCGCAAGCGCGCAGACGGCCGCCCAGGCGACGGAGATCGAGGGTCTCTACAACGCAACGGTCCCGTCCTACACGACCTATGCCGGGGCGACCGCCAACGACACCTACTACAAGGACACGATCGGCACGATCACCTCGGTCGGTGAGTTGACGTCGAACACGCGCCTCTTCAGCTACGTCAAGAATGCCTTGGGGCTAAATACGGATTTGACGGCGTACGAGTTCAATACCGCGGCTGGGGACCCGAGCTTTGCCGCGACCTTCGGATTGACCTCCGCTATCGCCAGTTTCAACTTCCAGCCGGATGGAACGGTCGCCGCCGGCGAGCAGGCGCAGAGCGCCGATCAGATCGCCGCCACCTCGTCCGCCTACATGAAGAGCTATGATACGTCGCAGTCGTCGCTCGTCACCGATGCCGAAAAGAACTACCGCACCAAGATCGCGGCCGTGACGAAGATCGACGATCTCTTCGCCAGCAACCAGACCGATAGCGACACCACGAACGACGATCTTCCCGATGCCTACCAGGTGGCGCTGCGCGCCTATGGCATCGACCCCGGCTCGGTGACGAAGAGCCAGATCAAGAAGGTGCTCGAAAGCGATCCTTACGATTCCAAGAGCTACGTCAACTCGCTGAAGGACGATCGGTTCGTCAATCTCGCCAAGGCTTTCAATTTCGACAGCAGCGGCAATCTGCGAGCGCCCGTCCAGGCGCTGTCGCAGGGTCAGATCAACTCCTACATTTCCCAATATACCAGCAAGGCGAAGATCGGCCTGAAGGGGGCGCAGGCGACCCAGGCCACCGACGACGCCAAGGATGCCGGAACCTATTTCGCGACCAACATCGTCAAGATCACTGATGTCACCGATCTTTTGGCCGACACGAAGCTCACCGACTTCATCCTGAAGGCAAGCGGCATCGACCCCAAGACCGTGACGACGGACACCCTGAAGAAGGCCTTCGCCTCCGATCCCACCGATCCCAAGAGCTTCGTCAACACCAACGATGGCGCCAAGTTCGCCAACATCGTTTCGGCGTTCAATTTCGGAACGGACGGCAACCTCACAAATTCCAAGCTCGGTGCGGTTCAGAACGAAGGCGCGCGGCTGGCGACGGACAGCCTCTACCTGCGCCAGACGCTTGAGGATCAACAGGGCGACACGAACCCCGGCGTGCGTCTCGCCCTCTATTTCCAGCGCAATGCATCGAACATTACGTCTGTCTACGACATCATGGGCGATCAGGCGCTCTACAGCGTCATCCAGACGACTTTCAACCTGCCGTCATCCATGTCGGCGATGGATGTCGACCAGCAGGCTTCGCTCATCGGCAAGTCTGTCAACGTGGCGGACTTCCAGGACCCCAGCAAGGTGGACAAGCTGCTCAAGCGATTCTCGGCAATGTACGACATGCAGAATAGTACCAGCTCGTCGCCGGGGCTCAGCATCCTCCAGGGTTCCAGCAGCAGCTATGGAATAAGCGCCGACATGATGCTGTCGCTAGCCCAACTGAAACTCGGCGGCTAACCCGCCCGCCGACTAAGGCTTCGCCCGCCCGTCACCCGACGAGGCGGGCGTTTTCCGTTCTGGCGCGGCCTTGCCGACGTGTCGCAAGACCGGCCCCGGCGCGATACGTCCGAAAAAATAAAAATCCCATAAAAATCAACGGGTAATACCCGGGGCTGGCGGAAAAATGCGATGGATTGGAGGGGGCCTGGAAAGAACTTGTTAACCGTCCCTGGCCTATTCGATGAGGGTTAGCGGTGTTCATTATCACTCACTGGATTGCAGGTACCATGCGTTTTCCCAGAACGAATCTTTCCAATGCAGCAGAGGGCGTTTCGAAGGGCGAGGGCGAGGATGCCATGGCTGCCGCCGAGCACGACGAGGGTGCCGCGAAACGCCGCGCCTATCTGGAGCGCAAGCTCCTTGAGTCGCGCGAGGCGAGGCGCCGTGCCGAAATCGCGCGCGCCGAGGAGGCAAAGGCCCAAGCCGCGTTAGCGGCCTCGGTCACGCCCGCCGTCGATGCCGTCGTCACAGCGCCGCCCGCGTCGGTTACCCAGCCTTCGGCTTCGGCGGACGCAGCCGAATCGCAGGTCTGGCAGTCGGCCTTTTCTCTCGCTCCGAACGTTCGCTTCACGCGCACCCCAGAAAGTCAGATCCGCCGGCAGGCTCCGGAGGATGCCCCGATTGCAGCGGCACCCACGTCGTCGGCAACCGAACCCTCGGCAACTGACCTCTCGGCCCATAGGCCCGCGCCGCCACCCGCTGTCGCCCGATCGCAGGCGGCCGTGCTCTCGGCCCAACCGAAGGCATCGGCGCCACAGCCCACCGCGCAAGTGCCGGCAATGCCGGCGCCGGTACCGAGTTCGGGGCTGCCGGTCAGGGTCGCCCAGCGATTGATCGAGGAGATCTTCATTCCCGCCGCCGCCTATGTGCCGCCGTCGGCGATATCTGCAGCAATGCCAAAGCCCCAGCCCACGGCGTCGGCGCCGCCGGTTCCCTCCCGGCTTGCCAATCTCTCCGACTTCGCCTTCTGGGATGCCATGCCGTTCGAAGAGAGCGATATGCCGGCCGTCGCTGCGGTCGCCATCTCCGTTCTGCCGCAGATCGAAACGCCTGCGGGCGGCGTCGTTTCGCGATACCGCATCATCGAGTGGCGCCACGGCAGGTCGGCGGAGGCGCAGCAGTCGGTGGCGGTCGCCCCGCTTGCCGTGACCGCACCAGTCAGCGAACCGGTGGCGCCGATCGCCGCGCCCATGCCGCAGTTCGCTCCGCCCACGGCACCGGCCGCTATCTCCTCTAGAATCGCCATCGAAACCGCTCTTGCCGTCGTCGCGGTGCCCGAGCCCGTGGTTCCGGTCGTGGCCTTACCAGCAGTCGACGCGCCAACCGTTGCGCCGGTCGAGGCAAGCCCCGCGCGCGCTGCCGCAACCCGGCTGCAGGTGACGCCGCTGCGCGACCGGCCCGCAAGCCCGGCCCTGATGGAGTGGCGCGCCGCCCCACCCGCCGACGGCGAGTATCAGCTGCCGCCGCGCGAACTTTTGCAGGAGCCGGTTGCCCGCACCGGCGTGATCATGACGCAGGAGACGCTGGAGCGGAATGCCGGGCTTCTGGAAAGCGTATTGGAGGATTTCGGCGTCAAGGGCGAGATCATCCATGTCCGTCCGGGTCCCGTCGTGACTCTCTACGAATTCGAGCCGGCGCCGGGCGTCAAATCCTCGCGCGTCATCGGCCTTGCCGACGATATCGCCCGTTCGATGTCGGCGCTCTCGGCCCGCGTCGCCGTGGTGCCCGGCCGCAACGTCATCGGCATCGAGTTGCCGAACGCGTCGCGCGAGACGGTCTATTTCCGCGAAATGATCGACTCCGACGATTTCACGAGAAGCGGTTTCAAGCTGGCGCTCGGCCTCGGCAAGACCATCGGCGGCGAGCCTGTCATCGCCGAGCTTGCCAAGATGCCGCATCTGCTCGTCGCCGGCACCACCGGCTCGGGCAAGTCTGTCGCCATCAACACGATGATCCTGTCCTTGCTCTACCGCATGACGCCGCAGGAATGCCGGTTGATCATGGTCGATCCGAAGATGCTCGAGCTCTCCATCTATGACGGCATTCCGCACCTTTTGACCCCTGTCGTCACCGACCCGAAGAAGGCGGTCATGGCGCTCAAATGGGCCGTGCGGGAAATGGAGGAGCGCTACAGGAAGATGTCCCGCCTCGGCGTACGCAACATCGACGGCTACAACGCCCGCGTCGCGACCGCGAACGAAAAGGGCGAGACCATCCACGTCATGGTCCAGACCGGCTTCGACAAAGGGACGGGCGCGCCGATCGAGGAAAGCCAGGAGATGGACCTGACGCCGATGCCCTACATCGTCGTCATCGTCGACGAAATGGCCGACCTGATGATGGTCGCGGGCAAGGATATCGAAGGCGCGATCCAGCGTCTGGCGCAGATGGCGCGCGCCGCCGGTATCCACCTGATCATGGCGACCCAGCGCCCCTCGGTCGACGTCATCACCGGCACGATCAAGGCGAACTTCCCGACCCGCATCTCTTTCCAGGTAACGTCCAAGATCGACAGCCGCACCATTCTGGGCGAGCAGGGAGCCGAACAGTTGCTCGGCCAGGGCGACATGCTGCACATGCAGGGCGGCGGCCGCATCGCCCGCGTGCACGGCCCCTTCGTCTCCGACGAGGAAGTCGAAAAGGTCGTCGCGCACCTGAAGATGCAGGGCCGGCCCGAATACCTCGACACGGTCACGGCCGACGAGGACGAGGAAGAGGACGACGAAGAAGAAAGCGCCGTCTTCGACAAATCCGCAATGGGCGCGGAAGACGGCGACGACCTCTACGAGAAGGCGGTCAAGGTGATCATGCGCGACAAGAAGTGCTCGACCTCCTACATCCAGCGTCGCCTTGGCATCGGCTACAACCGCGCCGCCTCGCTGGTCGAGCGCATGGAAAAGGAAGGTCTCGTGGGTGCGGCAAACCATGTCGGCAAGCGCGAGATCATCTCCGGAAACCGCGATGCCGCGCCGATGCGAAACGAGGAGATGGAGTAGGGACGATCTGCGGCTGGGCGCTTTCGCTATTTCGCGGGAGCGGTCGGCCGGCCACTTTGGTCACTCGACTATCGGGCCTTAAGCACGCCGATCATGGCCTTTCCGTCGGTGAAATAGGGATCGCCGCCGCCATTGCGGCCGGTTTTGGTCGCTCCGATGCCCTCGATCTCATAGCTCGAAGAAAGCTGTCCGGACTTCAGCAGATCCGCAATGATCAGGTCTCGCTCGGCGTCGACATCCGGGCCGATGTGATGGGTAATTTGCCCGGTGTCGTGGCTGAAACCGACACCACGATCGAAGCTTGCCGAACCGAGCCAAAGCGGGCGGTCGTCCGGGCCGGTCTGCTTCGTCAACCAGAAACGGACGTGGTTGCGTTCGTCGGCGCTTTTTCCGACGGGCTTTTCGAAGGCCAGATCCTGCTTCCTGCCCTCAAAAAGCAGCGGACTGACCGGCGCGTCGAGGTCTGGCCGATCAAGCACCACGCTCAATCCGATATCGATGGATGACCGCAGGGTAATCTTGTCGGCGGGATCCCATCCGGCTGCAGCGAACGCGCGGATCACTTCTTCCTTGGAACCGACAAGACCGACATTGATCGGGTCGCCCGGAATATCCTGCTCGGTTGTCGTGACCATGCTGCCGATCTTCGCAACGCGGCCGGCATCATGAAAAATCCAAATCTCGGGAATGACGAAATAGGCAACCAGCAAATAGATGAACAGCGAGACCAAGACGGCGCTGGTCGCTATCCGGGTCTTCGTGCGATGACGCATCATCATTGGCCCCACCTTGGAAATCGCAAGGCGATCATACGCTTGAACATGCAGCGGAGACATCGCGAATTTGAGCACTGGGCATCACGGCCAAGCGTCCGACTTTTCCTGGAATAGCCCTAAACGGCGACCACTTTTCCAGGATTCATCACCCCCGCCGGATCGAACGCCCGCTTGATCCGCCGCATCAGGTCCATCTCGATCTGCGGCCTGATCGACGCCAGTTCGTCGCGCTTCAGCTGGCCAATGCCATGCTCGGCCGATATCGAGCCGCCGTGCTGCAAGACAAGTCCGTGGACGATCTTGTTCATCTCCCGCCAGCGGGCGATGAAGGCGGCCTTGTCGGCGCCGACCGGCTGGGAAATGTTGTAGTGGATGTTGCCGTCGCCCATGTGGCCGAAGGCGCAGATGCGGGCGCCGGGCAGGGCGGCCATGATCGCATTCTCCGCCTCGTGCATGAAGGCGGGAATGGAGGCCACCGGCACGGAAACATCGTGTTTGATCGACCCACCCTCCGGCTTCTGCGCGTCCGACATGCTTTCGCGCATATGCCACAGCGCCTTCTGCTGCGCCTCGGATGCCGCGACCGTCGCATCCTTTATGAGCCCGGCCTCATAGCCCTGTTCGAGCAGCGCCGTCATCATCCGCCCGGCGGTCTCGGCGGAATCGGAGGTCGAGATGTCGATCAGCACATACCAGGGATGCGGCGAGGAAAGCGGATCGCGCACGCCGGGAATGTGGCGGCTCGTAAATTCGACGCCGATGCGCGGCATCAGCTCGAAGCCGGTCAGCGCCGGACCGCAGCGGCTCGACGCGTCCTTGAAGAGCGTGAGCGCATCCTCGACCGAGGCTATGCCGGCGAAGGCCACCTGGTGGCCCAGCGGTTGCGGAAAGAGTTTCAGCACCGCGCCGGTGATGATGCCGAGCGTGCCTTCGGCGCCGATGAAGAGGTCGCGCAGGTCATAGCCGGTGTTGTCCTTCTTCAGCCGCCTCAGCCCGTCCCATATCTCCCCGGTCGGCAGCACCACTTCGAGCCCCAGGCAGAGCTGGCGCATGTTGCCATATGCAAGCACGGCGGTCCCGCCGGCATTGGTGGAAAGGTTGCCGCCGATGCGGCAGGAGCCCTCCGAGCCGAGCGACAGGGGAAACATGCGGCCATGCTCCTCGGCCGCCTTCTGCACCTCGGCAAGGATGCAGCCGGCATCGACCACCATGGTGTTGCCGACCGGATCGACGTCGCGGATCCTCGTCATGCGCTCCAGCGAGACGAGAATGTCCGCACTGCCCTCACGCGGCGTCTGGCCGCCGACAAGGCCGGTATTGCCGGTCTGGGGGACGATTGCCGTGCCGGTCTCGGACGCAAGCTTCAGAATGGCCGAGACTTCGGCAACGGAACCGGGCTTCAGCACCATCGGCGAGGCGCCATGGTAGAGGCCGCGATTTTCGACGAGGTGCGGCGCAATGTCGGCCGCCGCCCGAAGCACATGCCCTTCACCTACGATGGATGCGAAACGGTCGAGAAGGGCAGGAGAGACGGTCTGGGTCATGGTCGGATGCTTTCCCTGTCGGCGCGGATCGAGAAGGGAAAGCATGGGAAACAGGCTGGATTGTCAAGCCCGTTGCTGGGCGGTTGCGCGCTGGCCCCTCATCCGCCTGCCGGCACCTTCTCCCCACCTGGCGGGGAGAGATCAGTTTGCTGCCAAAGCAGTCCTTTTTGCGATCGCGTCCGTTTCTCCGTCTTCCCGGCCTTGAGCCGGGATCCAGCCGCGCCGCGTCGGCGGCGCGAAAGAGTCTTTTGCGCGCAAGGACTTGCGCGCGCTGTACCCCGGATCGGGTCCGGGGAGACGGCGGATAGCGGCGCAGTCCTGGTAAGCCGTTAGAGTTTGTCAGCAGTCTGCCCTCTCCACCGCCGAGCGGGGAGAGGGTTAGGGTGAGGGGGCAGTGCTGCGGACGTTTGGGCGACGCCGCTATTGCGCCGCGGTGCGAACCGTAAAGCCTTCCCAGATCGGCAGGAACTCCTTCATGACCTTTGCGTAGGACGGCCGCTTTTGCGCCCGCTCCCAGTAGCGTTGAAGGTTCGGGCGATCGCTGAAGGGGGCGATCATCTGTGCATAGAAGAGCGGCGGGATGGTTGCGCAATCGGCCATCGAGAACGTGCCGCAGACCCATTCCTGGTTTGCCAGCCGCTTGTCGAAGTGTTCGTACATGCCTTGAATGTAGCGGTTGGCACGCTGCGCCTCGTTTTCGTTCTCGGGCTTGAAGCCGTGCTTCTGGAACATGAGTTCGCGCGTCGGGTCGTTGAGGTAGAGATCCGCCATGCGGTCCATGAGCCGCACCTGCCGGGCGGCATCCCCGCCGCCGGCGGGGATCATCCGTGGGGTGTCCGGGAATTTGTCGTCGAGATATTCGATGATGGTGGTCGATTCCGGAACGCTCCAGTCGTCGCTGGGTTTGAAGAGGGGCACCTTGCCGAGCGGATGGATCTTCTCGTAGGCCTCCCGCGCCTCGGGCGACATCAGGTCGACGAGTTCGGGCTCGTATTCGATCCCCTTCTCGTTGAAGGCGATCATCGCCTTCTGGGAGTAGCTGGACATCGGATTGTAATAGAGTTTCATGCTCTTTCCTCCTGATGGAACCTGACAAGGGATCATTAAACTTCGAGGTAGCGGCGCAGCTTGGCGAGGCCTCCGGTCCAGCCCTTGTTATGGGCTTCGCGGGCATTCTCGCTGTCGAAGTCGCTGTGGATCAGCGTCAGCTCGGTGCGGCGCTCGTCGAGCGGCCGGAACACGATGAGCACTTCCGTCGGGCGCTCGCCCGCATGCTGCCAGCTGAAGCGCAGCCGCTCGTTGGTCACGACCTCGCGATATTCGCCATTGACGACGAACTGCGTACCGTCGCTGCGCTGCATGACGATGCGATAGAGGCCGCCGGGGCGGGGATCGATGCTTGCCTGCGGGGTGGTCATCTCGCCCGGCGCGAACCACTGGCTCAATTGGCGCGCGTCGCACCAGGCGGCAAAAACGCGCTCGACCGGCGCATCGAAGATCTCGCTAAGCCTCAGCTGTATCATGCTTTCTCCTCCGGCTTGCCCTTGTCATCGGCAAGAAATTCGGCAAGACGTCCCAACCGCTCTTTCCAGAACTGCTGGTAGAAGGCGATCCATGCCGAGGCGTCCCTGAGCGTCTCGGGCTGCAGCGAACAGAAATGCGTGCGCCCGTCGATCCGTCGGCGCATCAGCCCCGCCCGTTCCAGCACGACGAGGTGCTTGGAGACGGCAGGCAACGACATCGAAAACGGTTCCGCCAACTCGGAGACCGTTGCCTCGCCGTCCGCCAGCCGCGCCATGATCCTGCGCCGTGTCGGATCCGAAAGCGCATGAAACACCGCGTCCAGCTGCTGCTCACCTAAGCTTTCAAGGGCTGGCGACATGCAGGGAGCCTCAGATATTTAACCATTTCGTTTTATATTCTCTAGTCCTCAATCGCGCGGGCGTCAAGCCCCGATCGAGACGCGCCCATGGCGTCCTCGAAACGGGAATTTCAGTCGATATGGAAAGGTTACGAGCGCGGTGCCGCGGCGCGGCGCAAGCGATCGTTGATGGCCTCGCCGAGCCCCTCGTCGGGGATGGTGGTAAAGGCGATGCTGGCGGCGCCGCTCGCATCCGCGCGCTTCATGAAGGCAAAGAGATTTGCGGCAGCCTCCGAGAGATCGCCGCCGGGGCTGAGGTTAAGCACGATCGCGGCCTCTTTTTCGCCGGCAACCGGGTGCTGTCCAAAACGGATAAGCGCCTCGCCGGCGGCAACATCCGTCGCGTCGAGCCGAACGGAGGCACCGGGCGCATAATGGGAGGCCAGCATGCCTGGCGCCTCGATCGCGGCGGATGCCGCGCGCTTGCGCTTCAGGCGCTGGCCGGCCACGCGCTCGATATCGGCGGCCGCAAGCCCGCCGGGGCGCAGCAGTCGCATTTCGCCGTTCTCGACCTTGACGATGGTCGATTCCACGCCGACATCCGAAGGACCGGCGTCCAGGATCAGCCTGATCCGGTTTCCGAGATCCGCTTCCACATGATCGGCGTCGGTGGCGCTGATCTTGCCTGACGTGTTGGCACTCGGAGCCGCAAGCGGCCGTCCGAAGGCGCGGATGAGATCGCCGGCGAAACCCTTCGGTACGCGAATGCCGACGGTATCGAGACCGGCCGTTGCGAGCGGATGAATGTCGCTCCCGGGCCTCAGCGGCAGCACGAGCGTCAGCGGTCCCGGCCAGAAGGCTTCCGCAAGCCGCCGCGACACAGGATCGAAAACGGCGTAGCGCTCCGCCATGGCGAGATCGCTCATATGGCAGATCAGAGGGTTGAAGCGCGGCCGGCCCTTGGCCTCGTAGATGCGGGTGATGGCGGCGGCGGCCGTCGCGTCGGCGGCAAGGCCGTAGACGGTCTCCGTCGGCAGCGCCACGGGCTCGGCCGAGGCAAGCACGTCGACGGCTTGCCGGATTGCGCCTTCGGCGTCCTGTCTGATGTCGATCCGTAGTGCCATTGCCTGACCGGTTTTGTCCTTGCTTCGGCGCTTCCTTAGGCTTTTCGCGGCACAGGATCAATGCGCGGCGGCGCGGGGCTGCCCAGCAAGTCCGTCAAAGCTGGCGGATGATGTCGCGAAGCTGCTCGCTGCGAGCGCCGAGCAAAAGCACGTTGCGGATCGCGACCTGCGGGTCGTGGGTGCGGAAGAGCACGCCGTTGCCGCGCACATTGCGGTTGATCGTCAGCTTCTTCTCCGTCGCATCGTGATCGGAGCGAACGGCGATGGCGAAATACATCCGCTTGTAGCAAGGGTCGATCTTGACGAAGGCGTCGCCTTCTTCGCCGATCTCAGCGAAGAAATTGGCGATGTAGAATGCCCAGCTGACATTTTCGTAGCGGGCGAACCGCGTGCGGGACGCCGTGACGTGGCAATAGCCGAGGTGCGGGGTCTCGGCGAGCGTGCGGTGAAAGACAAGCTTCGGAAACTGGATGGATTTGTGAAAGCTGTTGAGCTTGTCGTGGGTGCGCTCGCCGGCCGCCTGCAGGCGCTCGGCGGTCTGCTCGGCCACGTCCTCGTAGCTGAGATAACGGCGGCTATTCGTGACGATGCCGGTTTTCGCGCGGCTGATACGGCCGGTGCGCAGAAACTCGCTGTGATCGGTAGTGGTCGGCGATGTCTGCGGCACGTAGCGCGTGGTCGCGTCGTAGTATCTGAGTTTTGCCATGGACGCTCGCTCCGGGATCGGCCTCGGAGACTAAGGCGTCATGCTTAATGGGCGCTTAATTGCGCCAACGCAGTTAGGACGCCGGCCATAAGCGGCGATAGGCGCCTCGCTCGCATGTATGTCGTATAGGGGATAGCGACGGACATACGCGCCAGGGGGCCGACGAGGGTAATAGCTTCTACATATCTGCCTGGTGATAAAAATGCACGATATCAATTGGATAGAGAATAATTCGCCTTGATTTGGCCGCCGTCGTCAATGCGGATGCCGATGTCGCTTTGTGAACAAGGCGCGACACGGCACGATGATTATATTCCTTCATCCTGAGGTGCCGCTGGATAGGGACGGCGGATAATTGGGAAGTCGGTCGAAATCCGGCGCTGCCCCCGCAACGGTGGTGGAGAGGTCATGGCAATACAGCCACTGGGCGCAAGCTTGGGAAGGCGTCATGGGGTTCGAGGATCGAACCGCTCCAGAGCCCGGAAACCAGCCTTGAGACGATTTCGAACTGGCCGCGGCGGGCGGCTGGAGGCAAAAGGGTGTCGGTCCGTGACCGGCGGCTCCTATCCTCCGTCGTGCCGCCCACTATGCGAGGATAGCTGAAAAATGGACATCCGCACCAACGTTTTGCGGCAATTGAAGAACCGTCGCGAAGGGTTCAGCCTGGAGCAGGCTTTCTACACGTCGCCCGACTATTTCAAGCTCGACATGGAGATGATCTACTATCGCGACTGGCTGTTCATCGGCCATGACTGCGAAGTTCCGCGCGCCGGCAACTACTTCACCGTCCAGATCGGCGACTATCCCGTCGTTATCGTGCGTGGCCGCGACAACGTCATCCGCGCCTTCCACAACAGTTGCCGTCACCGCGGTTCACGTGTCTGCAACACCGAGCGCGGCTCTTCGGCAAAGCTCGTCTGCCCCTACCACCAGTGGACCTACGAACTCGACGGGTCTCTGCTTTTCGCGCGCCAGATGGCCGAGGATTTCGACAAGAGCCAGTTCGGCCTGAAGCCGGTGCATTGCGAGAGCGTCGGCGGTTACATTTTCATCTGTCTGGCCAAGACCGCGCCAGATTTCGCACCGGTTCGCGACGCCATCACGCCCTACATCGCGCCACATCGCCTGGGGGAGGCGAAGATCGCCTTCCAGAGCACGATCATCGAGAAGGGCAACTGGAAGCTCGTCTGGGAAAACAATCGCGAATGCTACCACTGCAGCGCCAATCACCCTGAACTCTGCCGCACCTTCCCGGAAGCTCCGACCGTCAGCGGCGTGCAGGGGGCAATGAGCGATCCGGTGATCGTCTCGCACTGGGACCGTTGCGAGGCAGCCGGCCTGCCGAGCACGTTCCAGCTTTCCGCCGACGGCCAGTACCGCACGGCGCGCATGCCGCTGATCGAGGGCGTCGAGAGCTACACGATGTCGGGCCGCAACGCCGTGAGGCGGCCGCTGTCGTCCGACGTGACCATCGACAACATCGGCACGATGCTGCTTTTCCACTACCCCTCCACCTGGAACCACATGCTCGGCGATCACGCGATCTCCTTCCGCGTGCTGCCGATCAGCGCCGAGGAGACGGCGGTCACGACCAAATGGCTGGTGCACAAGGATGCGGTCGAGGGCGTCGACTACGATCTCGAGGAACTGACCCACGTCTGGACCGAAACCAACGATCAGGACCGCCGCATCGTCGAGGAAAACGCCTTCGGTATCCGCTCGCCGGCCTACGAGCCCGGTCCCTATTCCGAACTGCACGAGGGCGGCGTCATGCAGTTCGTCGAATGGTACTCGAACTTCATGGTCAATCGCCTGCAGGGCGAGCAGGCAAAGCTTTCGGTGGTCGCATGAGCATCAATATGACGATTGCGCCCCGCCACCAGCATCTGGACCAGATGCAGCCCTGGAGCGACCGGCATCAGCTCCTCGAATGCCTGTCAGCCACGCCCGAGGCGCCCGACGTGATGACCTTCACGTTCCGCTCAGACAAGGACAACTGGTTTCGCTATCTGCCAGGCCAGTTCGTCACGCTGGAGCTGCCCGTGGGGCCGGAACCCGTGATGCGCACCTACACGCTGTCGTCCACGCCGTCGCGGCCGTTTTCAATCGCCGTGACGGTCAAGGCGCAGAAGGACAGCGTCGGCACGCGCTGGATGTTCGAAAAGCTGAAGCCGGGCGTGCGCATCCGCGCGCTCGGGCCGCTTGGCGACTTCACCCATATACGCCATCCCGGCGAGAAATATCTCTTCATCTCGGCGGGCTCCGGCATCACCCCGATGATGTCGATGACGCGCTACATGGCCGACGTCGCGCCGCTGTCCGACATCACCTTCATCAACTGTTCGCGTGGTCCCTCGGAGATCATCTTTCGCTCCGAACTCGAATATCTCGCGCGCTTCATGCCCAACCTCAACCTCGGCTTCATCGTCGAGCAATGCGGCGGCACGGAACTGTGGTCGGGATTGAAAGGCCGGATCGACAAAGCCAAGATCGGCCTTCTGGCGCATGATTTCCTCGACCGCACGGTGTTCTGCTGCGGCCCCGACGTCTTCATGGATTTCGTCCGCACGACACTGGAGGCCGCCGGGTTCGACATGGCCCGCTACCATCAGGAAAGCTTTCGCCCCGCCTCGCTGGATCTCGCCCCGGCGCCCGTCGAAGGCGAGGAAGGCGAAGTCCGCACCTCGATCCGCTTCACCATGGCCGGCAAGGACGTCAGCTGCGCCCCCGGCCAGACCATCCTGCAGGCGGCGCGCGGCGCCGGCGTGCGCATCGGCGCTGCCTGCGAATCGGGCCTGTGCGGCACATGCCGGGTGATGAAGCTCTCCGGCGAGGTCGAGATGGCCCACAACGGCGGCATTCTCGATGACGAAATCGACGAGGGCTACGTGCTCGCCTGCTGCTCGCGCCCGAAAACCGACGTGCAGATCGAGGCGTGAGGCGCCGATCAAGCCGCTCGCGCTGCCTTCTCCACGGCTTCCGGCGTCTCTTCGATGACCTTGAGCAAGAGGCGGGCGGCCGGGTCGGGCTTGCGGCGACCTTGCTCCCAGTTGTTCATCGTTGACGCGGGAATACCGAAGCGCCTTTCGAATTCCTTTGTCGATTTCGCATACCGCTTGCGGATCTCCTTGATTCTCGAAGCGGGCATGGGGTCGATGTGCACGGTCTCAAGCGCCAGTTCGCCCTTCTTCCAGGCGAGGGCTTCCTTCAGGCCATCGAGAATGCCATCCGCGATGTCATGATCAGCCATCTTAGGATTGCCTTCTTTTAGTCCGGCAACAACTCTTCCCGTTCGTGAAATAACGCAGCTGGGAGTTTCGCTCGGAACGAGTCTAAAAATTCTGATAGTTAAGTTCGTCGATCACGGCGGGCGCTCGAGGCGTAATCGAAGCGGTCAGGATTGGTGACAGGTTGATCGGCGAGGGCGATTGCGGCGAGGTGCAGATGCCGCCTTTCGCGATCAGGATCGGTTCCGGTTCGGGTTCCGGTTTCGCCGGAACGAGTGCTCCCTGCGGCCAGACCTTGGCGAGTTCTGCTTTCGTCATCATGGCGATGTCGACGTCGATGTCGTCAAGCGTGCCCGGCACGCGATAGGGGCAATCGCGTTCGGAACAATTGGTGCCGGAGGAGAACTGCCACAGGTGATAGCGTTCCCAATTGCCCATCGGGAACGTACCGACCATTTCGGGGCGGTAGCGGGCATACCAGAGCGGCAGGCGCGAGAGGACCTTGTAGTTGTCGCGGTGGTCGGCGATGTACTGTGCCACCGTATGGTTGGTGTAGAGGATCGGATAGCGGCCGGTGCGCGTCTTGATATGGCCGACGAAGATCTGGGCGTCGTCCAGCGACATGAATTGCTTGGTATCGAGACCGTCGATGTCGATCACCATCAATTCGTCGGGGGAAGGCTTGGCATAGTCGAGGAAGTGGTTTGCCTGGTCGACCGGATTGCCGGGCCTTGCCATGTGATAGGCGCCCCATAGGAGCCCCTTGGATTTGGCGACCAGGCGGCGCGTCTGGAAGAGTTCGCGGCTGACCGCGTATTTGCGCCACATGGTCTTGCAGTGGGCGTATGTGTCGCCGGCGTGGTCGCCGGTGCAGGAGAAGCTTTCGGGCAGCCCGTCGGAGGCTTTCGAGATGAAGCCCGCGATCCGCTTGTCGGTCAGCATCTCATCCCAATCGACGGCGTTGAGTTCGTAGGCGTCGACGATGAGGGCGTTTTCAGGATTGTTCCAGGGAGGACTTTCGCCGGCCGAAACCCGCTTCGCCAGGCCCGGCAGCGCCAGGGTCAGGAGGAGGAAGCATGTCAGAGCGCGAACCCGGCAATATCCCTTCATGGACCGATCATCGGTAGGTGTGGTTAATATCCCGTTAAGGTGAGACCCTCTAAAACGTCTAAGGCTTTGCTGCCGGCAGCGTTTCCCTCTCAGGAACTTTCCGCTGCTGGGGCGGTCATTTTTTGTAACACAAGATAAGTCAGGGAATGGAGGCATAAATGCGGAAGCTCAGCATGAAGATCGCGACGATCGGCATTTCGGTCACAGTCGCGTTCGCAGATGTCGCGACCTCCCAGGCGATGCAGATGCCGAGCGCGCCGACTGTCGCCGAGCGCCAAGTGACCTCTTCGAACGTTCAGCCCGATCTCCAGCAGGTCCAGTGGCGCGGCTATGGCGGCGGCGGCTACTATCGCGGCGGCTATGGCGGAGGTTACTATCGTGGCGGCGGATACTACGGTCGCGGCGGCTACTACGGCGGCGGCGGCGGCTACTACGGCGGCGGCGGATACTACCGCGGCTATCGCGGCTACCCCTACTATCGCAGCGGCTATCGCTACTATGACAACTATTGGTATCCGCTGGCCGCCTTCGGTGCCGGCGCCCTGATCGGCGGCGCAATTGCCAGCCAGCCACGCTACTACGCGGCACCCGCCCAAGCCGGAATCAACCCGCGACACTACGAGTGGTGCGCCAGCCGCTACCGGTCCTATCGCGGCTACGACAACACCTTCCAGCCGAACTACGGCCCGCGCCGTGAGTGCCTGTCGCCCTATTATTGATCAGCGTACGAGGGATGACCTAATCCTTTCGCCCGCCGTCCGGCGGGCGATTTACGTTTGGGCCTCAGAGGATGTCTACGCGCCTCAGCAGCCACCAGGCGGCGGCGACCGACAAGATGATTAGCGCGATCGCATAGCCGGTGCCGGTGCTGCCGCTTGCAAAGGGCAGGCCTGAGGTATTCATGCCGAAAAAGCCGGTGACAAGCGTCGGCGGCAGCAGGAAGGCGGTCATGATCGACAGCAGGTAAAGGTGACGGTTGATCTGCGAGGAAAGCTTGGAATCGATTTCCTCGTGCAGCAGCCTCGCACGCTCCTGCAGGGCGTAGATGTCGTGGTCGACCGATTCGAGGCGGCCGGTCAGCCGGCTTGCCACTTCCTCGAAGCCGAACGGCATCTCCTCTTCCTCGGATGCGGCAGCCCGGCGCATCAACGACAGCAGCGTGCGAAGATGCCGGTGCACGCGCACGATCGTGCGGCGCACGGGCGGCAAGCGCCGCCGCTCGTCGCGCGGCGCGTTGTCGTAGACGAAGTCCTCGATGAGGTTCATCTCCTCCGTCATCTCGATGACCAGCGAAATCAGCGTGCGCTGGAATTCGATTACCAGCAATTCGAAGATATCGAGCGGGGTTTCGATCTTCGAACAGTTTTTCTCGACCGCCCCGCGCGCGCGGTCGACGCTGCGCAGCGGCTGCAGCCAGGTGGTAATGATGATGCGGTCGCTGATGGCGAAATGCAGCCAGCCGAGGTCCATCGTGTCGCGATCGAATTCGCGCTGGCAGTCGACCAGCGTCCCGAATACCATGTTCTCGTCGACGGTGATGGTCGCATGCGTATCATGGGTGATGAGCGCGCCGCGCGCCTCGTCGGTGAGACCGGGAAAAGCCTCGAGAAAAGCCGCGACGCGGGCGTCCACGAGGTTGAGATGCAACCAGATGAAGCCGTCGTCACGGGCAAGTTCCGCCCGATCGGTGGGCGAAAGCGGCTCAGGCTTGTTCGCGCCCGGGCGAAAACGATACGCCCAGACGAAGCCCGGTATTGTGGCGGCGGCAGACACCTGGTTCATGGTCGTTCGTCCAGTAGGCAAGAGAGTTGCCATAGTCGTAAACTATGACAGTTGCGTTACAGGATGATGCGGGGATGCGACATATTTACCTGGTCTGGCCCTTCGTCGGTCGTCGAAATCACCGATGAAGAAATTGACGTTTACGTAAAAATCAAATAATTATCCCTCAAAAATCGTCTCGCGCTTTAGGGAGCTGGGCGAGAGCAATGCGGAGGAACTGCACGATGTACAAGGCGCCGGTTGACGAAATCGCGTTCACTCTCAAGCACGTCGCGGGGATGGGAGAGGCGATCGGGCAGGGGGTCTTGGGCGACCTTAGCGAGGATCTCGTCGACGCCATCCTGTCCGAGGCCGGCCGCTTCGCCACCGAGGAGGTGGCGCCGGTCGCTGAAGTCGGCGACCGGCAGGGCGCGCGTCTCGAAAATGGCAAGGTCATCCTTCCCGACGGCTGGGAAGAGCTTTACCGCAGCCTCACCGCCGGCGGCTGGAACGGATTGACGGCGCCCGAAGCCTATGGCGGCCAGAACCTGCCGCATATGCTGAACGTGGCGACGCTCGAAATGTGGAACTCGGGCGCCATGGCCTTCGGGCTCGCGCCGACGCTTACGATGGGAACGATCGAAGCGCTCGACAAACACGCGACCGACGAGATCAAGGACCTCTATCTCCACAAGCTTGTATCCGGCGAGTGGTCGGGCACGATGAACCTGACCGAACCGCATGCCGGCACTGACCTCGGCGCGTTGAAGACCCGCGCCGAACGCCGCGACGACGGCAGCTATCGCATCTTCGGCCAGAAGATCTTCATCACCTGGGGCGAACACGAAGCCTCGGAAAACATCGTCCATATGGTCCTCGCGCGCCTTTCCGACGCGCCGTCGGGTACGCGCGGCATTTCGCTCTTTCTGGTTCCGAAATACCTTGTGAATACCGACGGCAGCCTCGGCGCGCGCAACGACCTTTTCTGCCACTCGCTCGAACACAAGCTCGGCATCCACGGCTCGCCGACCTGCACGATGATCTACGGCGACGGCCGCTTCGGCGACGAAAAGGGCGCGGTCGCCTGGCTGATCGGTGAGGAGAACAAGGGGCTGGCCTGCATGTTCACAATGATGAACAATGCCCGCCTTGCCGTCGGTATCCAGGGCGTCGGCATCTGCGAGGCCGCAACCCAAAAGGCGATCCAGTACGCCAACGAGCGCACGCAGGGCCGTGCCCCCGGCGCGACCGGCTCCGGCATGAGCCCGATCATCGAGCATCCGGATATCGCCCGAATGCTTCTGACGATGAAGGCGCTGACCCAAGGGGCGCGCGCGATTGCCTATTCCTGTGCGCACGCCATCGACATGTCGCATCGCGCAAGCGGCGACCGCGAGCATTGGCAGGAGCGCGCCGCGCTGCTCACGCCGATTGCCAAATCCTTTCCGACCGACGCCGGCGTCGATGTCGCCTCGCTCGGTATCCAGGTGCACGGCGGCATGGGCTTCATCGAGGAGACGGGGGCCGCGCGCCTGCTGCGCGACGCCCGGATCGCGCCGATCTACGAAGGCACGAACGGCGTGCAGGCGATCGACCTCGTCACCCGCAAGCTGCCGCTTTCGAATGGCGCGCATGTTCGCGGCTTTATTGCTGAGCTGAAGGCGATTGCTGAGGCCACGCGGGCGTCGAACAGCGACGGTTTCGGCGAAACGGCCGATCGGCTGACGGAAGCGCTTGGCCATCTCGAAACCGCAACCGAATGGCTGCTGGCCGAGCAGGCGGCGGGTCATATGGCCGAGGCGCTCGCCGGCGCCACGCCCTACCAGCGGCTGTTCGGCTTGACGCTGACCGGCGCCTACCTCGCCAAGGGGGCGCTCGCGCCGGTGGCGGATGGCGCGACGGACAAACGTATCGCGCTTTGCCGCTTCGCGGCGGAAAACATGCTTGCCGAATCCGCCGCTCTGGCCGACCGCGTCGTCAAGGGCGCGGAGAGCCTCAAAGCCGCGCGTTCCGCACTTGCTTGAGGAGAATAGAGTGACTGACGACATCCTGATCGAACGGCCCGATGCCGCCCCGCACGTGCAGGTCATCCGCTTCAACCGGCCGGCAAAGAAGAATGCCATTACGCGAGTAATGTATGCGCGCATGACCGAGGCGTTGAAGACCGCCAATGACGATCCGTCGATCCGGGTCAGCGCCTTCCTCGGCACGGAGGGTTGCTTCTCGGCCGGCAACGACATGGCTGATTTTCTCGCTTTCGCGATGGGCGGCAGCCTCGGCGCGGAAGTGCTGGATTTCCTGCAGGCGCTTGCAACCGCGCGGAAGCCGCTGGTTTCCGGCGTTGACGGTCTTGCGATCGGCATCGGCACGACGATCCACATGCACTGCGACCTGACGATCGCCTCGGACCGCAGCGTGTTCAAGACGCCCTTTGTCGATCTGGCGCTCGTGCCGGAAGCAGCCTCTACCCTGATCGCACCCCGTATCATGGGCCATCAGCGCGCCTTCGCGCTATTGGCTGCCGGCGAAGCCTTCAGCGCCGAGGAGGCGAGGGAGGCCGGACTGATCTGGCGTGTTACCACGCCGGCCGAAGTGGAGGCCGAAACGCTGGCGCTTGCTGCAAAGCTCGCCGCCAAGCCGCCGGAGGCGTTGAAGATCGCGCGCGATCTCATGCGCGGCTCGCAAGAGGAGATTCTCGGCCGCATCGCCAGGGAAGCCGGCCATTTCGCAACGCAGCTGAAAAGCGTAGAGGCCCGCACGGCGTTCGAGGCCTTCATGCGGCGCTGAAACCATGCTCCCCGCGCTACCCGCACGGGGCGCCCCCGCCCTTCGCCCGCTTCGGTAAGGGAGAGCGGCGAAACCATCGATTTCGACGCTTCTCATCGCAGTATTTTTTAAAGCTGTTTTAACCGCGCTCCGCCATAAGGGAGCTGACGGTGGTCTGCCGCGTAGCGTATGCGCATGATGCGCTCTTCCCAATTTTGATCCCACGGCGTTGCAACGCCAAGCGACACGTCCGGCGTTTTTCCGGACGGCACGATCGCGTGCGGCGCGTGGGTCGCGAAAGGAATTTCCGTGCCGAAGAAAACGAACCTGATGACGCGCATATTGCTTGCCGCATCGATCGTCGTACTGGTGGCCTTCGCCGCCTTTTCCGCCTACATCTACAATGTCCAGCGCACGGTGACGACCGCTGCCATCGAGGACAGCATCGCATCATCAGGCAAACAGGCCGCCAACAGCCTCGCAAACTGGATGAACGGCCGCGTCACGCTGACCGCTGCCGTCGCCAACGGGATCTCGCACACGACCGATCAGGCGAGCGTTGTCGGCGTGCTGACCAACGACGTGCTTGCCAAGGAATTCGTCAGCACCTATTTCGGCGACGAGCAGGGCAAGATGACGTCGTTCCCCGATATCCCGCTGCCCTCCGACTATGACCCGCGCAAACGGCCGTGGTATCAGGACGCGGTGAAGGCCGGCGCACCTATCCTGACGGATCCCTACGTCGACGCCTCCTCGGGCGACCTGATCGTCAGTGCCGCGGTTCCGGTTCAGCACAGTGGCAAGCTCAGCGGCGTTGTAGCCAGCGACTTCTCGCTGCAGACCATGGTCGCCATGATCAAGTCGATCGATCTCGGCGGCCGCGGCACCGCATTCCTCGTCAACAAGAGCGGCACGATCGTCATCCATCCCGACGCCAAGCTGGTGACCAAGACGCTCGCCGATGCCTTCCCTCAGGCGACGCCGACGATCGGCGGTGGCCTGACCGCGACGGAGTTCGGCGGTCAGCCGGTTCTCGTGAGCTTCGTTCCGGTCTCGGGGCTGCCCTCGGTCGACTGGTATCTCGGCTTCGTCGTCGACAGCAACAAGGCGTTTGCCTCGCTCGGCGAATTCCGCGTGGCGGCAATCGTTGCGACGCTTCTCGCTGTTGCCCTGATGATCGGCGCAATGGCATGGCTGCTGCATAGTCTCGTCATCCGCCCCGTCACCGACATGACGGCCGCGATGCAGACCATTGCTTCAGGCAATCTCAATACCAAGATCCCCGGGCAGGAGCGCACCGACCAGATCGGCTCCATGGCCGCTGCGGTCGCCGTCTTCCGCAGCAACGCGATCGAGCGTGAGCGTCTCGAGGGCGAGGCTGAAAGTGGCCGCGCGATGAGCGAAAAGGATCGCCGCGAGCGCGAGGCGCAGAAGGCCCGCGAGGCGGGCGAAACCCAGCAGGCAGTCGAAGATCTGGCTGGCGCGCTTGGCTCTCTGGCTGAAGGCGACCTCAGCCATCGCCTCGACCGTCCCTTCGCCGCGCATCTCGATCGCCTGCGCGTAGACTACAACGCCGCCGTGGCGCGCCTGCATGCCGCGCTCGCCGCAGTCGGTACCAACGCCCATACGATCGATGCCGGTGCCAGCGAAATCCGCAATGCCGCGGACGGCCTTGCCCGCCGCACCGAGCAGCAGGCAGCTTCGGTCGAGGAAACCGCGGCCGCCCTCGAGGAGATCACCACGACGGTCAAGGATACCGCGCGCCGCGCCGAAGAGGTCGGTGGGCTCGTGTCGCGCGCCCGCTCCGGCGCTGAAGAGTCCGGCAACATCGTCGGCAAGGCGGTGAGCGCAATGACCGAAATCCAGCAGTCGTCGGAAAAGATCTCGGACATCATCGGCGTCATCGACGACATCGCCTTCCAGACCAACTTGCTGGCGCTGAATGCCGGCGTCGAGGCGGCGCGTGCGGGCGAGGCAGGCAAGGGCTTTGCGGTCGTCGCACAGGAAGTCCGCGAGCTTGCGCAGCGTTCCGCCAAGGCCGCCAAGGAGATCGAGGCGCTGATCACCGCGTCGAACACCCAGGTACGCAGCGGCGTCGCCCTCGTCGGCGATACCGGCAAGGCGTTGCAGGCCATCGCCACCCAGGTGCAGGAGATCGCAAGCCACGTCGGCGCCATCGTGACGGCCACGCGCGAGCAGTCCACAGGCCTCAACGAGATCAACACCGCGGTCAACGCCATGGATCAGGGCACGCAGCAGAATGCCGCGATGGTCGAGGAACAGACGGCAGCCAGCCACGGTCTCGCCGTCGAGGCTGAAAAGCTCATGCAGCTTCTCGCCCAGTTCAAGCTGGCCGACGACCGCACCACCCGCGAACGCCGCGCCGCCTGAGCAAAAAGCGATAGCAACAGAATGCCCGCGCTCGCCGCGGGCATTCTTTGTCAGATAAACCGCTGCGTTATTTCTGCAGCGCCACCACCACTTCAACATGGGAGGTCCAGAGGAATTGGTCGATCGGCGTGACCTTGCCGATGCTGTAGCCGGCTTCCACCAGAATGGCGAGATCGCGGGCAAGCGTCAGCGGGTTGCAGGACACCGCCACGATCTTCTTCACGCTCGATCGCGCCAGTTCCTTGCACTGGAATTCGGCGCCCGCGCGCGGCGGATCGAACACCACGGCATCGAAGGCTTTCAACTCTTGCGCCATCAACGGTCTGCGGAAAAGATCGCGCCGCTCGACCGTGACCGGCTTCAGGCCCTGCGTCATACGCGCGGCGTGATCAAGCGCCTGCAGCGCCTTCTCCTCTGCCTCGACCGCGTGCACTCGACCGGTGCGCGCCAGTCTGAGCGAAAAGGTGCCGGCACCCGCGAACAGGTCGGCGATGCGCTTGGCATTGCCGACATGCTCCGTCACGAGCGCTGCCATCGCATCTTCTGCCTGCTTCGTCGCCTGGGTGAACGCGCCTGGCGGAGGAGATACCTGAATTCCGCCGAAATCGATGATCGGCTTTTGGTGCTCGACCAGGATCTCGCCGTTCAGCGCGACACGTGCGATGCCTTTCGTGCCGAGCACGGTTTCCACCGTGCGTCGGCGCTGGGCGTCGGTCAGGCTCTTGATACCGTCGGCGGCAAGGTCGAGCCCCGCAGCCGTTTCGATGACGGTCAGGCGAAAGGGCTCGGCACTGGTCGCCAGCGCCTGCGCCACCGCCTTGATCGCCGGCAGGCGCGCAAGAATTGCCGCCGAGGCGATGGGACATTCCTCGATGTCGACGATGTGGTGGCTTTCGGCCTGGTTGAAGCCGATCAGCATATCCTTCTCGGTCCTGCGCGCTGCAAACACCACCCTCCGTCGCTCGCCGGGAGCGGCCGGAATGATGTCATCTACCTCAGGCGTCAGGCCCTTTGATCGCAGCGCGTCGATGACGAGCTGGCGCTTGAAGGCGCGATAGGGCGCATCCGCATAATGCTGCAGCGTGCAGCCGCCGCAGGTGCCGTTGAGGCCATCAGGGCCGAAATGGCGACAGGCGGGCGCCTGCCGGTCCCGCGACGGAGCCGTGATCGACATCAGCGTGCCATGGTTTTTCACCCGCGCCACGGCGACCGTTTCGCCAGGCAGCGCGAATGGAACGTAGACAGGTCCGCCGGCACTGTCGGCGACGCCGTCGCCCTGCGCGCCGAGCCTGCTGATGGTGATGGTTTCCGTGCTCATGGCTTGGTTCCTGCGAGAAGATATTCCTGATTGCCGTCGCCGCCGGCGATCGGCGAAGGGATGAGGCCAAGGCTGTGCCAGCCCATGTCCTCGACCAGCCAGCGCTCCAGCTCAGCCGCGACCGAAGGGGCGCTTGCCGGATCCTTGAGCAGTCCGGATTTGGCAATCGCCTCGCGGCCCGCCTCGAACTGCGGCTTGACCAGAAGCACGCAGCGAGCGGCTCGCTCGGCAAGTCTCAGCGCTGGCGCCAATGCGAGCTTCAGCGAAATGAAAGAGACGTCCGAAACGAGAAAAGTGAAGGGCTGGCCGATGTCGGCCTCCGTCAGGTTGCGCGCGTTCAACCCTTCGATGTTGGTGATGCGCGGATCGGCGGCGATGCGCGGATGCATCTGGTCGTGGCCCACGTCGATCGAGGTCACATGGCTCGCACCTCGCTGCAGCAGAACCTCCGTGAAGCCGCCGGTCGAGGCGCCGACGTCGAGACAGTGTTGTCCCGCCGGATCGAGCTCGAAATGGTCGAGAGCCGCCACGAGTTTCAGCGCCGCGCGCGAGACGTAGTCCTGCGCCGGGTCGTCAATCGTGATCGCGGCGTCTTCAGGAAATGCGGCGCTCGGCTTGGTGACGATACGGCCGTTGACCGTCACGGTCCCGCGCTGGACGGCGTCGCGTGCGCGAGAGCGGCTGGCGACGAGACCGCGGTTGAGAAGCAACTGGTCAAGCCTGTGGCTGGGTTTGGGAGTGGACATGAGCCCGTCATGGCCGTTTGCGGCGGTCGTGGCAAGGCTCTTTGCGAAGCAGGCGTCAAATATCGCCCCGCAGGGCAAGGCGAGGGGTGGCGCTCGGCCGAATGTCAGCCGGCCGCGCCGAGCCCGATCTGTTTCTGGCCGAGGGCGCGGAAGACAGTCGATACGATGCCGGCGCGGTCGAGACCTGCCCTCGCATTCATCGCTTCGGGCTTGGCCTGCTCCATCCAGATATCAGGCATGACCAACGAGCGGATCTTCAATCCGTTGTCGAGCAGGCCTTCGGTGGCGAGGAACTGCAGCACGTGGCTGCCGAAGCCGCCGACAGCACCTTCCTCGATGGTAATCAGTACCTCGTGATGGCGGGCAAGCTGCCGGATCAACGCATGATCGAGGGGCTTGGCAAACCGCGCGTCGGCGACGGTGGTCGAAAGGCCGGCGGCATCGAGTTCCTCTGCCGCAGCCAGGCTGTCGGCAAGGCGCGAGCCGAACGAGAGCAGCGCCACCTTGGAGCCCTGCTTGACGATGCGGCCCTTGCCGATCTCTAGGATTTCGCCGCGCTCCGGCAAATCCACGCCAACCCCTTCACCGCGCGGGTAGCGGAAGGAGATGGGGCCGGCATCATAGGCGGCGGCCGTGCGCACCATGTGTTTGAGTTCCGCCTCGTCGGCGGCGGCCATGACCACGAAGCCCGGAAGCGTGGCGAGGAACGTCGTGTCGAAGGAGCCTGCATGCGTCGGCCCGTCGGCACCGACAAAGCCGGCGCGGTCGATCGGAAAGCGCACCGGCAATCCCTGGATCGCGACGTCGTGCACCACCTGGTCGTAGGCCCGCTGCAGGAAGGTCGAGTAGATGGCGGCGAATGGCTTGTAGCCTTCCGCGGCAAGCCCGGCGGCGAAGGTCACGGCATGCTGCTCGGCAATACCCACGTCGAAGCAGCGTGACGGAAATACCTGTTGCAGCTTATCGAGGCCGGTGCCGTTCGGCATGGCTGCGGTGATGCCGACGATCTTGTCGTCGAGGCTCGCCTCCTGCACGAGGGCGTCGGCAAAGACGCTGGTATAGCTCGGCGCATTCGGCTTCACCTTCGCCTGCGCGCCGGTAATGACGTCGAACTTGTTGACGCCGTGATACTTGTCGGCGGCCGCCTCGGCAGGTGGGTAGCCTTTACCCTTCTGCGTCACCACGTGGATCAGCACCGGGCCGCGGGCATTGTCGCGAACATTGCGCAGCACCGGCAGTAGGTGCTCGAAGGAATGACCGTCGATCGGGCCGATATGATAGAAGCCCATTTCCTCGAACATCGTCCCGCCGGTCACGTAGCCGCGCGCGTGCTCCACGGCACGGGTGATGGCGCGATCGACATTCTTGCCGAGATAGGCGGTCAGCTTCTTGCCGAAGTCGCGGAAGCCCATGTAGGTGCGGCCGGAGGCGAGGCGGGCGAGATAGGCGCTCATGGCGCCCGTCGGCGGCGCGATCGACATGTCGTTGTCGTTGAGGATGACGATCAGGCGGGCGTCGAGCGCGCCGGCATTGTTCAGCGCTTCGTAGGCCATGCCGGCCGACAACGCGCCGTCGCCGATGACGGCGATCACCTTGCGGTCGTTCTTTGCGAGATCGGCGGCAACGGCCATGCCGAGACCCGCGGAAATAGAGGTGGAGGAGTGGGCCGCCCCAAAGGGGTCGTACTCGCTCTCGGCGCGGCGCGTGAAGCCGGAAAGCCCGTCCTCCTGGCGCAGCGTGCGGATGCGGTCGCGGCGGCCGGTCAGGATCTTGTGCGGGTAACACTGGTGGCCGACATCGAAGATCAGCCGGTCATCCGGCGTGTCGAATACCTTGTGAATGGCAATCGTAAGCTCGACGACACCAAGGCCCGCGCCGAGATGCCCACCGGTGCGCGACACCGCATCGATCATCTCGTCGCGCAATTCGCGGGCGAGCCGCGGCAGCTCGCGATCCTCCAGCTTTCGCAGGTCGGACGGAACGTGGACCTGGTCCAGCAGGGGCGTCTCGGGCAATGGTGTCACGGGCTGGAGCCTCTTTCTTGCTGTTCTTGGGCGGGCCGCCCGCCTTTACCGCAAAATAGATTGCGACGAAAGAAGACGAATTCAAGTTCGCGGGCGCGCTATCCTAAAACAACTTCAATCCGCGGGCAAAGGAATGAACTCCTCCTCGTCGCCGGGGACGATGTCGAAACGGCCGGTGCGCCACTCCTCCTTGGCCTGCTCGATGCGTTCCTTGGAGGAGGAAACGAAGTTCCACCATATGTACCGCTTGGAGCCGAGCGCCGCGCCTCCGAAGAGCATCACGTGGCAGCCTTCGGGCCCGCCCTCAAGCGTGATCGCATCGCCCGGACGGAAAACCAGGAGCTGGTCGGCGGCAAAATGATCGCCCGCGACAATCAGCGAGCCGGAAAGAATGTAGAGCGCGCGCTCTTCATGCCCGGCGCCGAAGGGAAACGTTCTCATCGGTTCGAGGCTCAGATCGACATAGAGCGTGTCGGAAAAGACTTTGACGGGCGAGGTCAGGCCTTCGAAGCTGCCGATGACGACGCGACCCTTCGCGCCGTCGATATCGATCAGAGGCATCTCGCTTTTCTCGGTATGGGCAAAGGCCGGATCGATTTCTTCCTTCGCGTCGGGCAGCGCCAGCCACGTCTGAAGGCCGGACATGGCGAGTGGATGCCCGCGCAGATTTTCCGGTGTACGTTCCGAATGAACGATGCCGCGCCCCGCCGTCATCAGGTTGACGTCGCCGGGGCGGATGACTTTTTCCGTGCCGAGGCTGTCGAGGTGGCGGATCTCACCGTCGAAAAGATAGGTGACGGTGGAAAGGCCGATATGCGGATGCGGCCTGACGTCCACCGCCTGATCGGCGCGCAGCACCGCCGGCCCCATGCGATCGAAGAAGATGAAGGGACCGACAAGCCGCCGCCTGCTCGAAGGCAGCGCGCGCCGCACGAAAAACCCACCGAGATCGGCGGTGCGCGGAACGATCAGGTGCTCGATGGCGTCGCAGGCGAAAGCGTCGCCAGGCATGGGGTCTTTTCCGGGAAAGAAGGACATGGACGGTTCTCCTCAGTCGGCACAAATTCAGGAACAACTCAGAGCTGGGCAAGAAGAACAGGAATGGCGTCTGAGCTTAAGCGGAATCTTCGCCGTGTGCGAACCTTAACCGAGTGCGGCGCAAAATTCACGACAGGTGGGGCGGGGAAGCCTACGTCCTTGGAAAATAACGCGCACGAATGCCGCGACGGCCTATTGCCCGTCCAGCGGCTCGGCGCCCTGCGGCTTGCCGGCGCGGTCCAGCCGGATCTTTTCGATGCGGTTTTCGGCGGCGGAGAGCAGCGCTTCGCAATGCTTTTTCAGTGCCTCGCCGCGCTCGTAGATCTCGATGGATTCGTCGAGCGCCACATCGCCGCGCTCCAGCCGCGCCACGATGCTTTCGAGTTCGGCGACCGCCTTTTCGAAGGAGTAGCCGGATACGTCAGGACGGGCAGCCTCGCTCATCGTCAACCTTTCATCATGCGCAGAATATGAAGCCCCGCCGATTCGGCCAGGCCCTCGAGATCATAGCCGCCTTCGAGCAGGCTGACGACCCGGTTGTTGGCGCTGCGGTCGGCCGCTTCCAGAATTCGCCCCGTTGCCCAGTCGAAATCCTCGCCGACCAGGTTGATCTGCGCCAACGGATCGCGGTGGTGCGCGTCGAAACCCGCCGAAATGATGATGAGGTCGGGCCGGAAATCGGCAAGCCGAGGCAGCACGCGCGACTTGATGGCCTCGCGGAAATGATCGCTGCCGCTGTTGGGGGAGAGGGGGGCGTTGACGATGTTGTTGCGCGTTCCGGTCTCGTCCTTGGCGCCTGTGCCGGGATAAAGCGGCATCTGGTGTGTCGAGCAGAAGAGGACAGAGGGATCGTCCCAGAATATGTCCTGCGTGCCGTTTCCGTGATGGACATCCCAGTCGACGATGGCAATGCGCTCGGCGCCGTATTTCCGCTGGGCGTGGCGGGCGGCGATCGCGGCATTGTTGAAGAAGCAAAAGCCCATGGCGGTGGCTTTTTCCGCATGGTGACCGGGCGGGCGGGAGGCAACGAAGACGTTTTCCGCAGCACCTGAAAAGACGTCGTCCACGGCGGCAATCGCGCCGCCGACGCCGGTGAGCGCCGCCTGCAGCGACTTTACGCTTGCATAGGTGTCGGCCTCGAGCTGGTTGATGACGCCTTCTTCCTCGGGGATCGAGCGCATGACGTGCCGCAGGTGCTCCTCCGGGTGCGCGAGCAGCAAGGCATCCTCGCTTGCCTGGGGTGCTTCGCGCCGATCGAGCCCATGGAAATTCGGATGTTCGAGCGCGATGTTCAGCGATCGCAGCCGATCCGGCCGCTCGGGGTGGCCGGCAGGCGTGATATGCTCAAGGAAGATCGGGTGTTCGTAGAGACGCGTTCGCATGCGGGCGGCCTATCGATGCGCAGATTTGAAGGTGCTACCGCGTCTGTCGCGAAAACGATGACGCACGGCAGGCGGTATCTCTCGATCAATCGCACATGGGGCATGACACTACAATGTCAATCGTCCACTCTTAACCACAACCGCAGGCTTTCGGTTTACTTCCCGGAAGGCAGTGCTTAAGCTTTTGTTAAGTTACGGCATTCATGGCCGGAGTAGTGAAATGAGTGATGTTGATAGAGCAGACGTAACGGCTGTCCGGGTTCCGCCTCGTGATATCGACCGGCATGGGCAGATGTTTCTAGCCTCGTACTTCGCCGAAGCGGAGACGGCGCTGGCGAACTTCTGGCGAAGCCGACCATTCGTCGAGGAAGAGCCTGCCTATGTCGCCAGCAAGGCGTCCTGCTCCCTGCATCGGCCCCTGCGTCTCGATGATCTCGCCACCTTCACCGTCAGCATCAACAAGATCGGCGGCAAGTCGGTCGGCTTCATCGTCGAGGTGGAGACCGCCAACGAATTGGCGGCCGAGGTTGAGATCGTCTGGCAGGCCGTCCACGGCGACGAGCATGAGCCGGTGGCACTTCCCGAAGATACCCGCGACTGGCTCTACACCTACCTGGAATGAGGAAATGTTCTAGCCGCGCTGCGGCAGGAGCGGATAGCCTACCATCACCGCGCGGCCGACGAGCGCGGCGATCACCGCCTTGATGACGTCTCCGGGAATGAAGGCAAGCGATCCGACAAAAGCCTGTTCCAAGCTGATGTTGGCCGCAAACGCCAGATAGGCGATGCCGAAGGCGTAGAGAACGACGATACCGCCGATGGCGGCGGAGAGGAAAAAGCTAACCCCTTGGACAAGGCCGGATTGTTCCTGGCCGACCAGGCGTTCGGAGAGAAAGCCCGTCGCAAAGGCGGCGAAAACCCAGCCGATCAGGAAGCCGGCCGTCGGACCTACGAAGACGGCGAGACCGCCGCGTCCACCCGACAGGACCGGCAGGCCGATCGCCACGAGCGCGATGACGATCAAGGCAGCAATTGCCCCGCGACGCGCGCCAAGCACCACGCCTGCCAACATAACGCCGAGCGACTGCGCCGTGATCGGTACCGGAATGATGCCAAGGGTGATCGGTGGCAGAAGGCCCAGCGCCACGATGATTGCCGCAAAGAGCGATGAGAGAACGAGGTCGCGGGTGGTCATGCCATGCTGCTCCTGATGTTCGATTGGTCTACTTGCCGCGGCCGTGGCCGCCCTTGCCGCCAGAGCAATCCGTCGGCGGTGGCTGCGCTGTCCTCCACGACGGTATCGGGCCGATAGCCTTCCTCCCTCGGGTCGCGCTGGCCAGGTGTGACTGCCCGCGAGCCCTCGAATCGTTAAATGCGAATGATTCTCATGTTCAATGACGCCGAATTCCGCGGGCGTCAATTGCCGTTGCGATATCGTCGGCATCGCGAAGGGTCAGGATGACGAGCGGCACCAGCGTCGTCGTCCAGCGCAGTTTCAGACCGCGCGCCTCGTGTGCCTCGCGGATCGCGCGGTGGCGATTTAGAATTTCGGGAACGAAGCGGATGACGAGACCAACGGCAAGGCCGATATCGGCGGCGCGAAGCAGGCCCAGTTTTTCGAGCGGCCGGGCCAGCGCCGTCGTCTCGTCGATGAAGGCCGCGATCGTCGTCGTCGCCGTGACGCTTGCTGCAAACAAAACGAGCGCGGTCAGCCTCAGAACCGCAACGGCCGCGATATGCGGCGGATTGAACACGAGGCTGAAGAGCGCCACGACGACGATGGTCAGGAAGACCGGTCGCAAACGCCGATGGATCTCCCCCAGCGAAAGTCCGGTACGCACAAGGAGGAAGGCCGATGCGGCAGCCGCAAGCGCGAGAAACGGAATGCTGCCGGTGAGGAAAAGTGCCACGCTTAAAACGGCAAGCGCCAAGAGCTTGGCGCGCGTCGGCAGCCGATGCATCCAGCTGTTGCCCTCGACATGAAGCGTGCGCATCAGGCCGCAATCTCCCGGTAGCGAGAGATTGCTTCGGCCGCAGGCGCATCGGCTGCGAGCCGGCCGCGATCGAAGACCAGCACGCGCTCGTAACCCTCGATCAGCTCGAGATCGTGGCTGATGACGATGACGCTCTCCGTGAGGCCGGCGATCGTCCGCTCCACCAGCGCCCGGTTCTTCAAGTCGAGTTGGTTGGTGGGCTCGTCGAGAATGAGGACTTTCGGAGAGGTGACGAGCACCGAGCACAGAGCGGCCAGCTGCAGTTCGCCGCCGGAGAGCTCATGGGCGCGGCGGCTGCCGAGGTCGCGGACATCGAAGCGGTCGAGAATGCCGTCGACTGCAGCGTCGATCGCGGCCTTGCCAAGCCCGCGGTTCTTCAATCCGAAGGCGATGTCGTCGCGCACGATCGGCAGAATGATCTGGTTTTGCGGCGATTGGAAAATGAAACCGACGGTGCCGAGCACGGACTTCTGCTCGGTCGCGGTATCGAGACCGTCGACGACGACGCGGCCCACGGTGGGCTTGGTCAAACCGTTGATCAGCCGCGCGAAGGTTGTCTTGCCGGAACCGTTGAGGCCGATGACAGCGACGCGCCGCTCTTCAAGCGTGAGGCTCAACGGATGCAGCGCGACCCGCGGCCCGAAGCTTACGCCGGCATTCTCGAAGCGGATATTCAATTCAAGCCTCTGTAGGTCAAGCATTCGAACGCTCAGCCGTCCTATAGACGCTAACGCCGGCGAGGGAAATGCGAATGGAGTGGATTTGAAACGCTGGGAATAAAAGCCTATGTTGATGCCATGACCTATCTGCTTTCGAATCGCGACGCCCGCCGTGTCTTCCTCTCAAGGCAGGGGCTTGCAGGCCCTCCAAACCGCGCCCTGACCAAGGCGGGGCTGCTCAAGCTCATTCACGACATCGGTTTCGTCCAGGTCGACAGCATCCAGGTGGTGGAGCGTGCACACCATCAAATCCTGTTTTCCCGCAACCAGACCTATCGCCGCGAACATCTGACCGAGCTTCTCGAGAAGGACGGGACGCTGTTCGAACACTGGACGCATGACGCGGCCATCCTGCCGAGCGCCTTCTTCATTTATTGGAAGCACAAATTCCGCCGCGAAGAGGAGGCCATCCTCGAGCGCTGGCGGAAATGGCACGGCGAGGATTTCCATTCCGGCTTCGAGGAAACCTTTGAGCGCGTCGCGCGCGACGGCGCGATCATGGCCCGCGAAGTGAAGATGGACGGACATGTCTCCGGCGGCTGGTGGAACTGGCATCCGAACAAGACGGCGCTCGAATATTTCTGGCGGACAGGCAAGTTCGCGATCGCGCGCCGCATGAATTTCCAGAAGGTCTACGATCTTGCCGAGCGTGTGCTGCCGGCCGAGTTCCGCGCCGGCGAGGTCGATCACGCAAGTTTCGTCGATTGGGCCTGCCGCAGCGCGCTGGAGCGGCTGGGCTTTGCGACCTCGGGCGAGATCGCCGCCTTCTGGGATCTCGTCAGCCCTCAGGAGGCGAAAGCCTGGGTCGAGGCGCATCGTGGCGAACTGCGCGACGTCTTGGTCGAGCCGGTCGGCGCGGGCAAGCCGCGCGCCTCGGTCGCCTTTGCCGACTTTCCCTCGACGCTTGACGACCATCCCGAGGCGCCGGGGCGTCTGAGAGTCTTGAGCCCGTTCGACCCGACGCTGCGCGACCGCAACCGCACCGAACGGCTCTTCGGCTTTGTCTATCGCATCGAGGTCTTCGTGCCCGAGCCCAAGCGGGAATACGGCTACTATGTCTTCCCGCTGCTAGAAGGGGACCAACTCGTCGGCCGCATCGACATGAAGGCCAATCGCAAGGCCGGAACGCTTGACGTCAGGCGGTTGTGGCTGGAGCCGGGCGTACGCGCCTCGGCCGGACGATTGGAGAAGCTGGAAGCGGAGCTGGATCGCGTCGCGCGCTTCTCAGGCGTCGAACGGGTCGTCTTTCTCGACGGATGGCGCAACTAGTCTTTGTGTTGAATTGGTTGCAATCGTTGTGATATCACAACGCCCGCGCTGCGTTGGGGATCGGAATGAACAGATTTTGGGGCTGGCTCAAGGAGACTTGGGTTACTAAATCTAGGATGATCTGGAACTACCTCGATGAATACTGGATCTATCCATGGACAGAAGAAAAGCCTAATTCTGTCCGGAACGAATTGAAAAAGCTGCAAGCGGCCTCGCTGGATCGACTTTCCACCGCCTGCTTCACATTCGGCGTTTTGGGTGCGATCGGTCCCAGCCTCAGCGTCTTTTTTAACATGGCGCCGGCTTCGGCCCCTCACGATATACCATGGTTGGGGCTATCGTTCTGGACATGGATGGGTGTCTTCCTACATATTGTAGCAGAGTTGACGATCCTGGATATGAAAGACAAGACATGAGTTTCATCGATGCATACACGTGGATCGGCGGCATTCTCTGCCTAGTCGCTCTTGGTGTTCTTGTCCTAAAGCTTCGCTCCGGCCGTCATATTCATGGGGGCAAGGCGCGTTAGTTGATAACGCAAAGGCGCCGGTGCGGCGCCTTTGAATTCCAGTGCGGGTTCCGTGACCTAGCAGAGTTCCGTCTTCGCGATCTTGATGCCAAACCCTTCCAGGCCGACATAGTGGCGCTCGCGCGTCGTCAGGAGCTTGATCGAGCTGACGCCGAGATCCTTTAGGATTTGCGCGCCAAGGCCGATTTCCAGCCATTCGTTCTCGCGGCTCTGCGCCTCTGCGTGGCTTTCGCGGTCCTGGCGGATCTTGCGGCCGTTGTCGTGATGACCGACACCCACCGAGCCTTCGCGCAGATAGATGATGACGCCGCGGCCTTCCTCGGCGATCTTGGCCATGTAGCGCTCGACCGGGCGGCGCTTGCCGAAGAGATCGTCGGCGACGTTTTCCGGGTGCAGACGCACAGGAACATTCGCGCCGTCGCGAATGTCGCCGAAGACGACGGCCAGATGCTGCATCGGATCCCAGGGGAGGGAGTAGGTGTGGGCGCGCGCTTTGCCGAAGGCCGTTTCGATGTCGAAGCTTGAAACCAGTTCGATCAGCGTTTCCTTGCGCTGGCGGTAGGCGATGAGGTCGGCGACGGAGACCGACTTCAGCCCGTGCGCCTCGGCAAAGGCGGTAACCTGCGGTCCGCGCGTGACGGTACCATCGTCATTGACGAGTTCGCAGATCACGCCGATCGGCGGCAGGCCGGCGAGGCGGCAGAGATCGACGGCCGCTTCCGTATGGCCCGAGCGCATCAGGACGCCGCCCTCGCGCGCCACCAGCGGGAAGATGTGGCCGGGGCGGACGAAATCATGCGGACCGACGTTCGGGTTTGCCAGATTGCGCACCGTCAGCGTCCGGTCGTCCGCCGAAATGCCTGTTGTCGTGCCGTGCTTGAAGTCGACGGAGACGGTAAACGCGGTCGTGTGGGCGCTGTCGTTTTCCGCAACCATCGCGTTGAGGTTCAGACGCTTTGCCTCTTCGCGCGGCATCGGCGCGCAAACGATGCCGGAGGTGTGGCGCACGATGAAGGCCATCTTTTCCGGCGTGCAATGAACGGCGGCGACGATAAGGTCGCCCTCGTTCTCGCGGTCGTCATCGTCCATGACAACGACGATCTCGCCGGCTTCGAAAGCGCGGATGGCATCGACGACGCGTATTTGATCATAGGGCATGGAGGCAGTCCTTATTTCAGCCGGCCGGTCTGGCCGCGGTCTCGAAGATAGTGATCGGCAATCGCGCAGGCGACCATCGCCTCGCCGATGGGCACGGCGCGGATGCCGACGCAAGGGTCGTGCCGACCCTTGGTGCGCACATCGACATTGTTGCCGTCGGCGTCGATGGAGCGGCGTTCGGTCAGGATCGATGAGGTCGGCTTGATGGCAAAGCGCGCCACCACCGGTTCCCCGGTCGAAATGCCGCCGAGGATGCCGCCGGCATGGTTGGAAAGGAAGATCGGCTTGCCGTCGTTGCCCATGCGCATCTCGTCGGCATTTTCTTCGCCGCTGATCTCGGCGGCGCCGAAGCCGTTGCCGATTTCCACGCCCTTGACGGCGTTGATCGACATCAGGAAGGAGGCGATGTCCTGGTCCAGCTTGCCGTAGATCGGTGCGCCGATCCCGGCCGGAACACCCTCTGCGACGACCTCGATCACCGCTCCGATCGAGGAGCCCGCCTTGCGAATGCCGTCGAGATATTCCTCCCACACCGGCACGATATCAGCGTCGGGCGAGAAGAAGGGGTTTTCGTTGACCTGGGCCCAGTCCCAATTGGCGCGGTTGATCTTGTGCTTGCCGATCTGGACGAGCGCGCCGCGGACGGTCAAGCCGGGGACAACGAGACGGGCAATGCCGCCGGCCGCCACGCGCGCCGCCGTCTCGCGGGCCGAGGAGCGGCCGCCGCCGCGATAGTCGCGGATTCCATATTTGACGTCATAGGTGAAGTCGGCATGCCCGGGTCGGTAGCGCCGGGCGATTTCGCCATAGTCCTTCGAGCGCTGGTCGGTGTTTTCGATCATCATCGAAATCGGTGTGCCGGTCGTGATCATCGTCACGCCGTCCTCGTCGAGCATGACGCCGGAGAGCACCTTGACCAGGTCGTCCTCGCGTCGTTGCGTGACGAAACGCGACTGGCCGGGTTTGCGCTTGTCGAGCCAGGCCTGGATCTCGTCCAGACGAAAGCGCAGGCCCGGGGGGCAGCCGTCGACGACGCAGCCGAGCGCCGGCCCGTGGCTTTCGCCCCAGGTGGTGACGCGGAAAAGGTGACCGAAGCTGTTATGCGACATGGAACCGACCGGATTACTGCGGCCCGGCCTCTAATTTAGGCGACCGCGCCTTCGTCTCGAAATTCGGCACACTCATAGGCCAAAACCCATGTCCGATGAAAGCGTTTCTTTCATCCGGGGTCGTGGCGGACGGCGGATGCCTGCCATGCAACGCACAAGGAAGCGAGCCGTCAGGCCGAGCATGGGGAAATAGAGTACCACGAGCGAGATCCGCGGCAATCCGCGCACCTGGCAGTAACGGCTTGATCACGCGTAAACAAACGTTCATCAATTGGGCGGGAAAAACCATTGTTGCGGGCAATTTCCGCCATATTCACGGAGTTATCTATGCCCTGGGAGACATTGTTATATAAGCAAAAAAGGGTTTTTCCGATGCGGTTCTTCGTCGCCACTCTTCTGGCTGCTGCAAGCATCCTTGCGCCCGTCGCGGGCTTTGCCGAGAGCGCTGACGTCGAGGCCACCATCAAGAAGGTGGATACGAAAAGCCTGAGCATCACGCTGGACGACGGCAAGACTTATCAGACGCCGGAGGATTTCGATTTCAACGGGCTTGAGGTCGGTGTGAAGGTCCTGGTTTTCTACACGGAAGTGGACGGCAAGCGCGTCATCAACGATCTCGACATCGTCCAGTGATATCAGGTCCTATTCGACCCAGCCGACGACCTTTTGCTTCAGGTCGATTTTCAGGATCCGGTCCTGCCGGATCTCGATCTCCGCCGCCTCTTCCTTCGAGACATCGGCGATAAGCCTGAAGAAGGCGCGTATGACGCCGCCGTGCGTGACACAGACGGTTGGACGGTCGAGCGATTGCAGCCACGAGCCGACGCGCCAGGACAGGATCTCATAGCTTTCGGCAAAGTCACCGGGCGGAATGAAGTCCCATTTCGACCGCTTTCGTTCGTCGATTCGCTCCCTCTGCGTGGCCTTCAGTTCTCTCAGAGTGTGGCCTTCCCAGCTGCCGAAGGAAACCTCGACCAGTCGCTCGTCGGTGCGATATCCGTCGCGGGGCAAGCCCATGGCTGCCCGAACGAGCTCCATGGTCTCGCGCGTGCGGGCAAGCGGACTGGCGACGAAATCGAAGTCTTCAGGATGAGCGCCAAGGATTGCCGCAAGCTGTGCGCCGTTGCCGCGCGCCTGGGCCCGGCCGATATCGTTGATGTCGACGTCCTTCTGCCCCTGCAGCCGGCGCTCGGCATTCCAGTCGGTCTGTCCGTGACGAATCGCAAAGAGAAGCACGGATCACAATTCCTCAGGCATCGTGCCGAGAAGGGCTGAGCGGCCACGGCACGATGCGATAACGAAGATGGCGGCGTCAGTCCTTGAGGACGGAGATATCGGGCGCGTCGACCGCCTTCATACCGACGGTATGATAACCCGAATCGACGTGGTGAATCTCACCGGTAACGGCCGTCGATAGGTCGGAGAGCAGGTAGAGTGCGGAATTGCCGACTTCATCGATGGTAACGGTGCGCTTCAGCGGCGCATTGTACTCGTTCCACTTCAGAATGTAGCGGAAATCGCCGATGCCGGAGGCGGCCAGCGTCTTGATCGGGCCGGCGGAAATGGCGTTGACGCGGATGCCGCGGCTGCCGAGATCGACGGCGAGATAGCGCACGCTCGCTTCGAGGGCTGCCTTGGCGACACCCATGACGTTGTAGTGTGGCATGACCTTCTCCGCACCGTAGTAGGTCAGCGTGATCATCGAGCCGCCGTCGTTCATGATGCGCTCGGCGCGCTGGGCAAGCGCGGTGAAGGAATAGACGGAAATGTCCATGGTGCGCGCGAAGTTATCGCGGCTGGTTTCGAGGTAGCGTCCGGTCAGTTCGTCCTTGTCGGAGAAGGCGATCGCGTGCACCACGAAGTCGATCTTGCCCCACTTGGCCTCGAGCGCGTTGATGACATCGTCGATCGTCGAAGGATCGGTAACGTCGCAATGGCCGGCCATGAAGGCGCCGAGTTCCTGGGCGAGGGGTTCGACACGCTTCTTCAGCGCATCCCCTTGCCACGTCAACGCGATTTCGGCGCCGGCTTCCGAACAGGCTTTGGCAATGCCCCACGCGATGGAACGATTGTTTGCAACGCCGAATATAACGCCGCGCTTGCCTGCCATGAGGCCTGTAGCTTGAGCCATGTGCTGTATCCTTGGACTTTCGAACGATCCTGCCTATGGCATAGGCCGAACAACCGTTCAAGCATGGCACAGATCATCAACTGTTAGGGAACGTAATAAAGGGTGCGCGTGTCACCAAAATTTCACAGAAACAGGCCGTTCTTCATGCTGCGCATGAGATCGGTTACCTTGTCGTCCGGCTTTTCCCAAAGCATCAGCCTCAGTTCGACGATGAGATCGCCCTTGGCGCCGCCAAGATCCGCAAGGCCCGCGCCCTCGATGCGGATGGAATGATCGGATCCCGACCAGGCAGGCACGGTGATCTCGATCTCGCCGTTCGGTCCTTCGACCGACGCCGTGCAGCCAAGCACGGCGTTTTCGATCGTCAGCGGCAAGACGGTATGGACGTCGAGACCCTTCACCCTGAAGCGGCTCTCGGCTTCGACGTGAACCGTGATCGCCACGTCGCCGCGTTGTAAACCTTGCAGTTTAAGGCCCTGGCCCTTGAGCCGAACCACCTGGCCGTCGCTGATGCCGGGTGCTGCCTGGAAGCGCACCTCGCGCCCGTCGGAGAGCGTTACGGAAATCCAGTTGCCCTTGAGAATGTCGTCGATCGCAAGCGTGGCTTCGGCGGCAATATCCGGTGCCTTGTCGAGTGATGGCGCCTGGCCGGTCAAACGGCGCACCAGCGAACTCAGCATCGCAAGGGGAGGGCGCCCGATGATCGCGCCGATGCCGCCGGCGGCAAGAACCGCTTCGGTTTCGCCGACCTCTTCCTGCTGCTCGACTGCTTCGGCATATTGCCGTGGGGTTTCCTGGCGCTTTTCCGCAGTTGCCGTTGCCGTTGCCACCGTCTCTGCCGCGGCGTTCGGCTTGGCGCCGAATATACGCTCGACCATATCCTCGGCTGATTCGCGCGCACCGGCCGCCTGAGGCGCGCCTGCCTGCACTCCCGGCTGGACGGTTCCAGCGCTCGGGCCGGCGGCTGCGCGAGGCTCGGCCGCGCGTTCGGCAGCGGCCGCGGCCGCGGCCTTCTGTGCCGTCGCCCGGGCAAGTTCTTCCATGACTTTTTCGGCGCGGGCGACCTTATCGCGCGCGGCGGCCTCTGCCGCCTGTCGTTGCTGCATGATCGTCTGGTTTCCCGCCCTTGCCGCATTCTTCGCCTCGGCCATTCTGGCCAACTGGTCGAAGCGGCTGCGCTTTTTCGGGTCCTTCAGCGTCTCGTAGGCACGGCCGATTTCTGCGAAGCGCGCGGTTGCCGTCGGGTCGTCCGGATTGTGATCCGGATGGGCGGACTTGGCCTTGCTGCGCCAGGCGGCCTTGATCTGGTCCGCTCCCGCATCACGCGGCACGCCGAGTATCTTATAGGGATCGCGCATGGTCGATGGCTGCCTGTCTCTTGGTGCGCAACGTCTGTCTCCTCAGCCCGTCCGCGAAATGATGGACGCGCCGAACACTGCCACCGGCAGCAAGGGACGCGTAGGACCGCAATCTTGGGAAGCAGTTGCTAACCAGTTCTTACGGTGGCGCGGCAACCGGCGAGGATGGTTATCCAATCGCTAAAATTTGAGGAGGTGAAGGCCGATGGCGTTAACCGTCTGACCACGAGCGCTGGCTGGCGGCGCTGGGAAGCATGCTTAGCCGTTTTGCTGGAAGCTCAGGAGTTGCCAGTTGCTGCCGTTCACCAGGCAGGTCTTGCCGGAGAACGTGGCAATGCCGTCATAGGCATGCCGGGACGTGCGAAACTGCCGGCAGACTGCGCCGGTCTCGGAATTTTCGACGATGGTGTCGATGACCCCGGCGCTGCCGGTGGAGGCGTTGGCCCAGGGAAGCGGCTGGCCGTTGAGCTTGCTGAGGTCCGCCGACGTGACGGCGTTTCTGACGGTCGCCTCGTCCGATACCTCGGTGGGCGGAGCCGCCGCGGCAACCGTTCCTGTCGACAGGCTGTTGTCCACCTTCGAGCCGCCAAAAAGATCCATGGTCATGCAGCCGGTCAGCGAGAAAAGAGCAAGCCCGGCAATAGCCGCAAGCGCGCTCTTTTCACGGAGGCCCTTTGTATGAAAGATCGACTTTGCTATGACATCCACCGTCTATTTCGTTTGGTTGAAAAACTGAACAAATTTCAAATGCGGGGCTTTTGAACCACTATGTCGGAAAACGAGTTAACAAGCGGTGACTTCACCGAAGAGAGCCAACCCTTCGCACTTTTTGCGTCCTGGCTCAAGGACGCAGAGGCGTCGGAACCGAACGATCCGAATGCGGTTGCGCTGGCAACGGTGGACGAAGATGGCTTACCGAACGTCCGCATGGTCCTCCTCAAGGGGTTCGATCAGGCTGGTTTCGTGTTCTATACCAATTTCGAAAGCCAGAAAGGCCGCGAGCTCCTTTCCCACAAGAAAGCCGCCATGTGCTTCCACTGGAAGTCGCTGCGCCGGCAGGTTCGGCTGCGCGGTCCCGTCGAGATTGTCAGCGACGCCGAGGCGGACGAATACTTCAAGTCGCGGCCGCGCGGCAGCCGCATCGGCGCATGGGCCTCGACGCAGTCGCGCCCCCTGGAAAGCCGCTTTGCCTTGGAAAAGGCGGTCGCCGAATATACCGCGCGGTTTGCCATCGGCGACATTCCGCGTCCGGGCCACTGGTCTGGTTTTCGCATCCGGCCGCTTTCGATCGAATTCTGGCATGACCGCAAGTTCCGCCTGCACGACCGCATCGAGTTTCGCCGCGCGACGCCCGACGGTGCCTGGGAAAAGGTGCGGATGTATCCTTGAAGGCGGCGGTCAGGCGCCGCGGCGCATCAGCCGCGTCGCGATGCCGGAGCCGAGCGCTGCGACGTAGCGCGGCTTCTGGTAGTGACCGTTGAGCGACAGCCGCGGCAGCAGCGTCAGGTTGGACTGATCGGCGGGCGCGATCACGCCGGGCCTGGTGGTGACGGCGAGATCGAAACCGAGATCGGCGGCCAGCTCGGCCTCTCGCCGGGCAGCGGCCTCGGGGGTGCCGTAGGGATAGCAGATGCTCGTCGGGCGCTTGCCTGCGACCCCCGCCACATAATCGGCGGACTCCGCCATCTCGGCGACCGCCTTGCCGATATCCAGGCGTGAGAGAGCCTGATGCGTCACGCCGTGTGCGCCGAGCGAAGCCAGCGGATGTGCGGCAAGCGCCTGAAGCTCGGTGCGGTCCATGACGAGCGCCTCCACGATTTCGAGCGGCTCGATCCCATGCCTTCGCGCCAGAGCATCGATATGGGAAACCGCCTGGGTCTCTTCCGTTCCGTGGACGAAGGCGGCGAACAGTTTGAAGGCGCGCTGCTTGCGATCCGCGGTTGATAGGTCGATCTTTTCCTCGCCCCGGCCAAAGTCGAAGCTCAGGCGCCGGACGTGGCCGAAGAGGTCACCGAGCGTTTGCCACCAGAGACTGTGCGTGCGCTCGCAAAAACCTTTCGTCACATAGACGGTGAACGGGACGCCGTGGCGGGCGAAAACCGGCAGCGCGTATTTGAGATTGTCGCGATAGCCGTCATCCAGTGTGAAAGCGGCGAAGCGCTCTCCTGTCTTCGCGGCGATCCGCTCCGGCAGGGTATGGAGCGCGGCGAACACATAACCCTCTTCCTTCAGCCGCAGGATAGCACGCTCGAGAAACTCAGGCGTGATCTCGAGATGCCGGTTCGGCTCGAACGGGCGCGGTGCGTAGGGCCTGACGTGGTGAAGCGTGAAAATCGCGCCGCATCCGCCGGCCCTTCGCATCAGCCCGAAGGACGACAGGAGCGAGGCTGCTTCCAGCCCGCCGGAAATGGCGGTGCGTCTGATGCGATTGCGCAATTCGCTTCTGATCGTCCCCTCCCTGGTAGTCTCCAATCGGCCGCCTCCCTTGTAGCAAAGGGATGCCGGCTCCGTCATCTCGTTCGAGTGCAATGAGAGAAAAATCGTGAAGCGGAGGATAGTGCCAGGCCGTTCAACTCCTGTTAAAAGGGGGTGAAGGTTCCCGCGTTAGTGGTTCCTTTACCAGCAATGGCAAAATTAAGAACCTATCGAGGCGGTGCCTCAAGATTGCGCTAAAAACGGGCTCTGTTGCAAAGACGCACAAGACGTCGCAACGAATTATGCATTTTACTACGGTTGGGGACAGATATGAGAAAAATCCTGGTGGCTCTTTCCGCCGCTGTCGTGCTGCTTGGCTCGTCCGCCGCGACCCTGGCCGGCAGTGCCTATCTGATCCTGGACGCCAAAAGTGGCCGGGTTCTGGCCGCCGATGACGCTGATACGCTCAATCATCCTGCGTCTCTGACCAAGATGATGACGCTCTATATGACGTTCGAAGCCATCCACCGCGGAAAGCTCGGTTGGAATTCGAATATCCCGGTTTCGGCTCATGCAGCCTCGATGAAGCCGACCAAGCTCGGACTGCGCCCCGGTAGCAGCGTCACCGTGCGCGATGCCGTCAACGGCATGATCGTCAAGTCCGCCAACGATGCCGCGGCCGCGATGGCCGAGGCGCTCGGCGGCAGCGAAGAGAATTTTGGCCGCATGATGACGCAACGGGCGCGACAGCTCGGCATGAACCGCACCGTCTTCGTCAACGCCTCCGGCCTGCCCGACGATCGCCAGATCACGACGGCGCGGGACATGTCGACGCTCGGCATCGCGCTGATCAACGACTTTCCCGGCGAATACCGTCTGTTCTCGCAGCGCAACTTTACCTATGCGGGCCGTTCCGTGCGCGGTCATAACAATCTGATGTATCGCTTCCGCGGCATGGACGGCATCAAGACCGGCTATACCAACGCCTCCGGCTTCAACATCGTCAGTGCGGTGAGGGACGGCAACCGCCGCCTCGTCGGCGTCGTCATGGGCGGCCGCACGGCGCGCTCGCGCGACAACCAGATGGCATCTCTTCTCACCCGCTACATCAAGGATGCCTCGTCATCGGGCGACCAGTCGCTGGTCGCCAGCGACGGCGCCCGAGCAAAGGCGAAGACCGTCGAGGTCGCCTCCGTCGGCCAAACGAATATCCCGGTGCCGGCGCCGCGTCACGACGATATCGCGCAGGCGATCGTCTCGGCCTCCGCCACGTCAGCGCCGCTCGACCTTCCGGGTGTCCAGAACGAAATCCAAAACGCCGGCCAGCCGGATGCAGGCCGCTGGCAGCTGCAGATCGCGGCGACCCCGAGCGCGAAGACCGCAAAGGAGATACTCGCCAAGGCACAGTCGCAGATGGGTGCGGCCCTTCTCAACGCATCGCCCTATACCGAGGTCGTCGGCAAGGGACGCTCGAAAGTCTACCGCGCCCGCTTCATCGGCTTCGATAGCCGCGAATCGGCAACGTCCGCCTGCAACGCGCTGAAGAAGCAGGATTTCCAATGCCTGATGCTGCCGGGGCAGGGGTGAGAGTAAAGACGGCTTGTCCCGGTCGGGCCGCCACAGAGCCCGAGCAGTTGGATGTTCCGAGGGTGAGAACGAAACGGCGCCGTCAGTTTTGACGAAACCCTCTCTGCAAGCGTCGTCATCCTCGGCCTTGTGCCACTGCTGTCCGGTTTAATTTGTGTAGACATGGTGCACGGTGTTGATTCTACTCGTGTTCGAGCGTTTGGCGACGATCTCGGACACGAAGGAGGATCAACCCCGTGCGGCACAACAATAGCGTCTTTCA